>NZ_JBFTZE010000009.1:0-263772 GCF_056406935.1 Pseudomonas sp. P1_A1
CACAAAAGCCGCACAAACTATCGCATACCCAATTTGCTGAAGCGTCGAAAGACGGTTCGGTACCCGAATTTCTTGACGACCATAGAGCATTGGAACCACCTGATCCCATCCCGAACTCAGAAGTGAAACGATGCATCGCCGATGGTAGTGTGGGGTTTCCCCATGTGAGAGTAGGTCATCGTCAAGATTAAATTCCGAAACCCCTATCTGCGTATGCAGGTAGGGGTTTTGTTTTGCCCGCAGGAAAGTTCGTACAGCAACATCGGAACGGTCCCGGCTGTCACAGTCTGCCGACAGTGCTAAGGTTCGGCCCTAGCTTTTGTATTTTCCCAAGGAAGCCTTTATGCCGGACGCTACGTCCCTCAGTGCTGGTTTTATGGTGGTTCACGGCAACCGCCTGGACGAGCTGCGCAGCCTGGTGGTCAGTTGGATGCGGCGCTACCCGCTGGCTCCCTTGGACAATGAAATCGCCCTGGTGCAGAGCAACGGCATCGCCCAATGGCTGAAGCTGGCACTGGCCGAAGACCCTGAAGATGACGACATGGGCGGCTGCGGAATCGCTGCCGCCATCGATGTGCAGTTGCCAGGCAGCTTCATGTGGCAGCTCTATCGCATGGTGCTGGGACGTGACGAAATCCCGGCCAAATCCCTGCTCGACAAAGCCCCGCTGACCTGGCGCCTGATGCGTCTGCTGCCACAGTTGATCAACCAACCGCACTTCGAGCCCCTGCAGCGCTTCCTTACGAATGACACCGACTTACGCAAACGCTATCAATTGGCGGAGCGGCTGGCCGATCTATTCGACCAATATCAGGTGTACAGGGCGGACTGGCTCGAAGACTGGGCAGAAGGCCGTCACCAATTACGAAATGGCAGAGGCGAAGCCAAAGCCCTGACTCCGGCCAACTGCTGGCAAGCAGAGCTGTGGCGTGCGCTGTTGCTGGATGTCGGTGAACAAGGCATGGCGCAAAGCCGCGCGGGTGTCCACCAACGCTTTATCGAGCGTATCAATGGTCTCGACAGAGCGCCCAGTGGATTGCCTTCCAGGGTGATTGTTTTCGGGATTTCTTCACTGCCAGCTCAAGCCTTGGAAGCACTTGCCGGGCTGGCTCGATTCAGTCAGGTCTTGCTGTGCGTACACAACCCATGTCGCCACCATTGGGCGGACATCGTCGCCGATAAAGACCTGTTGCGGCATCAATACAAGCGTCAGGCTCGCAAGCGCGGCATGCCGGTTGTGCTTGATCCGCAAACGCTCCATCAGCATGCCCACCCACTATTGGCAGCGTGGGGCAAGCAGGGGCGGGACTACATCAATCTGCTCGACAGTTACGACGATCCCAACAGCTATCGCTCGGCATTTCGGGATGGGCGCATCGACCTTTTCAGCGATAACCAGCCTCAGAGCATGCTCAATCAGTTGCAGGACGACATCCTGGAATTGCGCCCCCTGAACGAAACACGCGAGAGTTGGCCTGCCGTCGATCTGGCAAAGGACGAATCGATCCGTTTTCACATCGCCCATAGCGCTCAACGCGAAGTGGAGATTCTCCACGATCAGCTGCTCGCACGATTCAGTGCTGATCCAGACTTAAGGCCTCGCGACGTGATCGTGATGGTTCCAGACATCGACAGTTACGCCCCCCACATCCGCGCTGTCTTTGGTCAGCTTGATCGCCACGACCCGCGCTTCATTCCCTTCACGCTCGCGGATCAAGGCCAGCGCGGYAGGGATCCGCTACTGATCGCTGTAGAGCATCTGCTCAAGCTGCCCGACAGTCGTTTCCCCGTCAGCGAAATTCTCGATCTGCTGGACGTTCCGGCATTACGCGCTCGGTTCGGCGTAGAGGAACGTGACCTGCCGACCTTGCACCGCTGGATCGAAGGCGCAGGTATCCGTTGGGGGATGAATGCCGAGCAGCGTGCGGGTCTGGGCCTGCCGGGAGAACTGGAGCAAAACAGTTGGCGTTTCGGCCTGCGCCGGATGTTGCTTGGTTATGCGGTGGGCAGCGCCAGTGCCTGCGAGGGCATTGAGCCCTACGACGAGATCGGTGGCCTGGATGCTGCGCTCATAGGGCCTTTGGTCGCACTGCTGGATGCGCTGGAGATTGCCCATCAGGAACTCACCCAACCTGCGCCGCCCAAACTCTGGGGCATCCGTTTGCAAGCACTGGTGCAGTTGTTTTTCCAGGCCAGTAACGAACATGACGACTATTTATTGGCCCAGCTCGAAGAGTTGCGTGAGACCTGGCTTGAGACCTGCGAGTCGGTAGGTTTGCAGGACGAGTTACCGCTGACCGTAGTCCGTGAAGCCTGGCTGACTGGCCTCGACCAAGGTCGCTTGTCTCAGCGCTTTCTCGCCGGTGCCGTCAACTTCTGTACCTTGATGCCCATGCGAGCGATCCCGTTCAAACTGGTCTGCCTGCTGGGCATGAATGACGGCGATTACCCTCGCGCGCAGCCGCCACTGGACTTCGACCTGATGGGCAGCGACTACCGGCCCGGCGATCGTTCCCGGCGCGAAGATGACCGCTATCTGTTGCTGGAAGCCTTGTTGTCGGCGCGGGACCAACTCTATATCAGCTGGGTCGGCCGCAGTATTCGGGACAACAGTGAGCGCCCTGCCTCGGTATTGATAGGACAGTTGCGTGACCATCTCGCCAGCGGTTGGCGGTTGCACGATGACGATGATGATCTGCTTGAGTCCATGACTCAGGAACATCCGCTGCAACCCTTCAGTGCGCGCTACTTCCATGAAGGCGATGATTTGTTCAGCTACGCCAGCGAGTGGCAGGTACTTCATCAGTCCAGCGGCATGACGCCTGCCATCGAAGTTCTTGAACCCTACATTCAGGACGAGCCGCTGAGTCTGGGTCAATTGCAGGATTTCCTGCGCAATCCGGTACGGCATTTCTTCAGTCAGCGACTCAAAGTGTTCTTCGAGGCTGCCGAAGCGCCTTTGGCGGATGAAGAGCCATTTGTACTCGACGCGCTGCAACGCTATAGCCTCAGCGACAGCTTGCTCGAAGCAGCGCTCGGGCAATTGGACCAAATCGATCAGGTGCTGGAAGCGCAGGCGAAACGCCTGCAAAACAGCGGGCTCTTGCCCATGGCCGGTTTCGGCGAATGTCTGCAGCGAGAGTTGATCGAGCCGCTGCCGGATCTGTTGCAGCGCTATCAGCAGCTCCTGGCGTTATGGCCAACCCCGCTCACCAGCGCGTTGCCGGTGAGTCTGGAACTGCATGGGCTGCGCCTGGAGGGCTGGCTCAGTGGCCTGCATCAACGCGCGGACGGTGGTTTGCTGTCGGTCACCACGATTCCCAACAGCATCGGCTCGCTCAAGACCCGCAAATGGCATCGTCTGACACGACCATGGATCAATCACCTGGTTGCCTGTGCCAGCGGGATGCCGATGACCACCGCGTTGGTGGCCAGCGACGACAGTCTGTTACTGGCGCCGTTGGCGAAGGATGCAGCACTTGATGCCCTGGGTAATCTGTTGCTGGCCTGGCAAGCGGGCATGCGCCAGCCGTTGCCGATTGCTGTAAAAACAGCCTTCGCCTGGCTCGCTCAAACCGATCCGATCAAAGCCGACGCCGCAGCCCGCAAGGCCTATGAAGGTGATGGCCAGACCTCTGATGGCGAGCGCCGCGAAAGCCCGGCACTGGCTCGGCAATACGCCGACTACGATGTTTTGATTGCCGACGAGACCTTCCCCGATTGGTGCGACGCTTTGTATCGGCCGCTGCTTGAGGCTCCCTGGCGTTCATTGACCAGCGAGGAGGCGCGCTCATGACCACGAAAACACCGCTGGCCCTGGCATTCCCCTTGCGTGGAAGCCAACTGATCGAAGCCAGCGCCGGGACGGGCAAGACCTTCACCATTTCTGCGTTGTACTTGCGTCTGGTCCTTGGCCATGGCGACGAGTCGAGTGGTTTTGGCCGTGAATTGCTGCCGCCGCAAATCCTCGTGGTGACCTTCACCGATGCCGCGACCAAAGAACTGCGCGAACGTATTCGTACGCGACTGGCTGAAGCTGCGCGTTTTTTCCGCGATGAGACACCGGCACCGGATGGCCTGATTGCCGAGTTGCGCGAGCAATACCTCCCTGAGCAGTGGCCAGGTTGTGCAAGCCGCCTGGACATCGCTGCCCAGTGGATGGATGAAGCGGCGGTATCGACCATCCACAGTTGGTGCCAGCGCATGCTGCGCGAACATGCATTCGACAGTGGCAGCCTGTTCACCCAGACCCTGGAAACCGATCACAGTGATTTGCTTGGCGAAGTCCTGCGCGACTACTGGCGACTGTTCTGCTATCCGATGCAAGGTGATGCGCTGAATTGGGTTCGCGGCAACTGGGGTGGCCCGGCGGCGTTGTTGCCGCGCGTGCGTGGGTTGTTCGCCAGCGAACGTGACAGCGTCGAAGGTAAAGAACCTGCCGAGTTGATTGCCGAGTGCCTGGAGGAACGACGGGCCGCATTGCTCGAGCTCAAGATGCCCTGGCGCCAATGGGCCGATGAGCTGCTTGCCATCTGTCATCAGGGCGTCGCGAGCAAAAGCGTCGATGGTCGCAAGATGCAGGCGCGCTACTTCGAACCCTGGTTCGAAAAGCTCCGGGCCTGGGCCGAAGACGAATCTCTGGAGCAACTGGACATTGGCACCGGCTTCACTCGCCTGACTCCCGATGGCATGGCTGAAGCCTGGAAAGGTGAAGCTCCCCGTCATCCCGGTCTCGATGCGATGCCCGGCCTCAAGGCCAGTCTCGATGGCTTGCCGACCCCCGATGCCGCCGTGCTGCAACATGCCGCCCACTGGGTCGGTGCTCGGTTCGAGGAAGAAAAGCGTCGTCGCGCGGAAATGGGTTTCGATGACATGTTGCTGCGTCTCGATGCGGCGTTGCAGTCCGATGGCGGTGAGCGTCTGGCGACCTTGATCCGCGAGCAGTTCCCGGTTGCGCTGATCGACGAGTTTCAGGACACCGACCCGGTGCAGTACCGAATCTTCGAGAGCATTTATCGCATCGAAGACAACAACCCTGAATCCGGTCTATTTCTGATCGGCGACCCGAAGCAGGCGATCTATGCCTTTCGCGGTGCCGATATCTATACCTATCTGCGCGCCCGGCAAGCCACCACTGGCCGCCTGCATACCCTGGGTACAAATTTCCGTTCCAGTCATGGCATGGTTAACGCGGTGAACCATGTGTTCCAGCGCGCTGAATCTCGTGAGCAGGGGCGCGGCGCGTTCCTGTTCCGTGAGAAGAGTGGCGAGAACCCGGTACCGTTTCTACCCGTCGAGTCCCAGGGGCGCAAAGAAGTCCTGCACATTGAGGGTCAGGTTGTGCCTGCCCTGAACATCTGGCATTTGTCCTCTGACCAGCCACTGTCCGGTGTGGTGTATCGACAGCAACTGGCCGCCGCCTGCGCCAGTGAAATCACTGCGTTGCTCAATGGCGGTCAGCAGGGGCGTGCGGGCTTCATACGGGATGGTAAGGATCTCAGAGGCCTGCTGCCGGCGGACATTGCGATTCTGGTGCGCGACGGCAAAGAGGCGCAGGCCGTGCGCGGCGAACTTTCCGCTCGCGGTGTGCGCAGTGTCTACCTGTCAGACAAGGACTCGGTATTCGCCGCGCAGGAGGCCCATGATCTGCTGACCTGGCTCAAGGCGTGTGCCGAGCCGGATGTCGAACGTCCCCTGCGTGCCGCGCTGGCCTGCATCACGCTGAACCTTTCACTGGCTGAACTGGAGCGGCTGAATCAGGACGAACTGGCCTGGGAAGCACGGGTCATGCAGTTCCGCGGTTATCGCGAGCTCTGGCGCAAACAGGGCGTGCTGCCCATGTTGCGGCGATTGCTACATGATTTTCAGCTGCCCCAGGCGTTGATCGCGCGCAGCGATGGTGAGCGGATATTGACCAACCTGCTGCACTTGTCCGAGTTGCTGCAGCAGGCCGCCGCCGAACTCGATGGCGAGCAAGCACTGATCCGTCATTTGTCCGAGCATCTGGCGTTGTCTGGTCAGGCTGGCGAAGAACAGATCCTGCGCCTGGAAAGCGACGAGCAACTGGTCAAGGTCGTGACCATCCACAAATCCAAAGGGCTTGAATATCCATTGGTGTTTCTGCCGTTCATTTGCTCGGCAAAACCGGTGGATGGCAGTCGTTTGCCGTTGCATTACCACGATGCCACGGGCAAGGCGCAAGTGAGCTTGAAGCCGACGGCCGAGTTGATCGCCCAAGCCGACGATGAACGTTTGGCCGAAGACCTTCGTTTGCTCTATGTGGCCCTGACCCGGGCACAACATGCGTGCTGGCTGGGTGTGACTGATCTCAAGCGCGGCAATAACAACGGCTCGGTCCTGCACCGTTCGGCGTTGGGTTATCTGCTGGGCGGTGGAGCGCCATTGGCTGAGTCGGCAGGGCTGCGTCGTTGGCTGGAAGACTTGCAGCAAGATTGTGCGGCGCTGAAATACGGTGAAATGCCCGACGCGAGCGCCGAGCATTACCACCCGCCACGCAATGAAGCGACCTTGCTGGCCCCGCTGATACCCCGGCGCAAGGCCAGTGAAAACTGGTGGATCGCTTCTTACAGCGCCTTACGCATTGGTGACAGTCTGAGCGTGGGCAGTGACGAGGCACCGGAGAGCGCGCAAGCACAAAAGCTCTTTGATGACGAACGCCTTGATCCCGAAACACCACGAGAAGTCGCCGCTGGCGGCGCAGATATCCATCGATTCCCTCGTGGTCCGAACCCCGGCACTTTTCTTCATGGATTGCTCGAGTGGGCCGGTGACGAAGGTTTTGCCGCTGCACCGCAAACCGTGGAAGACGCGATCGCCCGTCGCTGCAACCGCCGTGGCTGGGAAGGCTGGATCACCACGCTGAGCGGCTGGCTACAGCACTTGCTTAAATCCCCATTGCACATCGGTGGCGGGCAGGCGCCGGTGGTGTTCGAGCAACTGACTCAATACCGGGTCGAGATGGAATTCTGGTTCGCCAGTCATAAAGTCGATGTGCTCAAGCTCGATGAGCTGGTACGTCAATACACCCATCACGGCGTGGCCAGGGTGGCCGCCGAACCGGTGCTGCTCAATGGCATGTTCAAAGGCTTCATCGACCTGACGTTCGAGCATGAAGGCCGTTACTACGTCGCTGACTACAAATCCAACTGGCTGGGCGTCGATGACGCGGCCTATACCGAGCAGGCCATGGAGCAGTCGATTCTCGACAACCGTTACGATCTGCAATACGTACTGTACCTGCTCGCCCTGCATCGCCAGCTCAAGGCCCGGCTGGTCGATTACGATTACGACCGACATGTCGGTGGAGCGTTGTACCTGTTTCTTCGCGGTACTCGAGCGGCCAGCCAGGGTGTGTATTTTGCCCGTCCGCCACGGGAGCTGATCGAGCGCCTGGACCGGTTGTTCCAAGGCAAGCCAGAGCCCAAGGCCGAGCCTGCCTGGGAACAGGGAGTATTGCTATGAGTCGCACTTTCGCCGATTTGCTGCCTACGCCGTTGGCGGCCGAAAGTCTGGCGGACCTGGCCCCTTTGAGTCGTGCTGATGACTTGTTGCTGCTGCTCACGCGCTGGGTCGAACGCGGCTGGCTGCGGGCGCTGGACAAGGCCTTCGTCGCGTTTCTCCATGAGCTTGCTCCCGACGATGATCCGCTGGTGCTGCTGGCCGCCGCGTTGATCAGTCACCAGTTGGGCCACGGCCATGTCTGTCTGGATCTGTTCGAAACGTTGAAAGAACCGGACTTCGCTTTGTCGCTGCCGCCGGAAGGTGATTTGCAAAGCGGGGCGATGTTGCTGCCGTCGCAATTGCTCGAGACGCTGGACGGTGCCCATTGGTGCAAAGTGCTGGCGTCCAGTCGTCTGGTGGCTCTGGCCGTCGATGGGCGTGAGGCTGCGCAACACCGGCCGTTGGTGCTGTCGGGCAAGCGCCTGTACCTGCGCCGTTACTGGGCTTACGAACGGCGCATCGACCACGCGCTGCGCCAGCGCCTGGCGGCACACGAAGCAACGCCGGGTGATTTGCCCCAACGCCTGACCGGGCTGTTCGGTCCAGCCAGGCTTGATGACGTGATCGACTGGCAGAAGCTCGCGTGTGCCCTGGCTACTCGAAGTGCATTCAGCATCGTCACCGGCGGCCCGGGAACCGGCAAGACCACCACGGTTGTGCGCTTGCTTGCATTGCTCCAGGCTCCCGCAGTGGAGGCCGGTAAACCGTTGCGTATTCGTCTCGCGGCACCCACCGGCAAAGCTGCCGCACGATTGACCGAGTCCATCAGCCAGCAGGTTCAAACCCTGAAAGTGCCTGAAACGGTGCGCGAGAAGATCCCGTCGGATGTGACCACCGTGCACCGTTTGCTCGGCAGTCGACCCGGCACCCGGCATTTCCGCCACCACGCCGGTAATCGCTTGCCGCTGGATGTATTGGTGGTGGACGAAGCCTCGATGATCGACCTGGAAATGATGGCCAACCTGCTTGATGCGTTGCCGCCCCATGCTCGTCTGGTGCTGCTCGGTGACAAGGATCAATTGGCGTCGGTAGAGGCCGGTGCCGTACTGGGCGATCTGTGTCGAGATGCCGAAGCCGGTTGGTACAGCCCGCAGACCCGCCAGTGGCTGGAGGCGGTCAGCGGTGAAAGCCTCGATGCCAGCGGTTTGCGGGAAGACACCCACGGCGCGCATCCACTGGCCCAGCAAGTCGTGATGCTGCGCCACTCACGGCGCTTCGGCGAGGGTAGCGGCATTGGTCAGTTGGCCCGTTGGGTCAACCAACAGCATCCCGAGGACGCGCGCAAGTTATTGGCCGCTGCAAGTCATGACGACGTATTTTCCCTGCCCCTCAAGGGTGAGCAGGACCGGGCGCTGGAGCGCTTGTTGCTCGAGGGCCATGGCAGGGGGCCGCAAGGTTATCGGCATTACCTGAGTCTTTTGCGCAGTCAGCGACCACCGCTCGACCGCCCGCTCGACGATCCATGCTGGGCCGATTGGGCTCGCGTGGTGCTGCAGGCCTTTGACGCTTTCCAGCTGTTGTGTGCCGTACGCAAAGGGCCTTGGGGCGTGGAAGGTTTGAATCAGCGCGTGACCGATGCGCTGCTCAAGGCTCGGCTGATCGACAGCGACCATCAGTGGTACGAAGGTCGGCCCGTGCTGATGACCCGCAACGACTATGGCCTGGGTTTGATGAACGGCGACATTGGTATTGCCCTCAAGCTGCCGGAGCGTGAAGGCCCCGAGGCCGGGCGGCATGTGCTGCGTGTGGCCTTCCCGCGCAATGACGGGCAGGGCGGTGTGCGCTTTGTCCTGCCAAGCCGACTCAACGATGTCGACACGGTGTATGCCATGACCGTGCACAAATCCCAGGGCTCGGAATTTGCCCATACGGCGTTGATTCTGCCGGATGTTTTGAATCCTGTGCTTACCAAGGAACTGATCTATACCGGGATAACCCGGGCCAAAGACTGGTTCACCCTGATTGAGCCTCGAGCCGGCGTGTTCGAAGAGGCCGTGCGGCGCAAGGTCAAGCGCTTGAGTGGGTTAATGCTGGAGCTGGAAGAGGGGGCCTGGCCGAGCCATTGAGGGGCGGTGCCAGACGTCCGAATCTGTCCGATGTGCCGTGGTGTGTCGCCTCGCTGGGGTTTCAGTGCTGTGCTATCGTTGCGGCATCATCTTGTTGCGACGGTAGAGAATTCCTGCATGAAGTTGGCTGTCTGGGCGACAGAGCGTGTCGTTGGCTGCAAACAAGTGCTGCTTGCCAGCCTCCTCTGTTTGTTGACGGGCGTTGCCTGTGCTGAGTCGGAAACTATCGTGAGCAAAGCCGACCAACGTGCCAGGTCGGTCACTCAGGTGGTACTCGGGATCCTCAGTTATGCCCGATGGCCTGTTGAGCCCCAACAACTGCGCCTGTGCGTGGTCGGCCCCACTGAATACACCGATGACCTGGTCAAAGGCACCACACAAGCCACGGGTCGACCGGTTGCTGTACGACGGTTGCTGGCCGATAACCCGGCCATCGCCAGTGAATGCGATGCGGTGTACATCGGCAAGCTGACCAGCGATGAACGCAGTCGGCTATTTGCCTCATTGACGGGGCGCCCGGTGGTGAGCATCAGCGAAGGCGGCGATCAATGCACTGTCGGCAGTCTGTTCTGTCTGCGGGTCGGTGATGAACAGGTGTCCTTCGAGGTCAACCTCGACTCGGTCGCCCGCAGCGGTGTGCGCATTCATCCCAGTGTGCTGCAACTGTCGCGCCGCAAGCCGGCGGCGCCATGAATCTATTCAAATCTCGCATACGTCCGACCCTGGGGTCGGTTATCGGCCGTGGACATTTGATCGTCGCCCTGGTGGGCGTGGCCATGGCCAGTGTTTCACTGACCCTGCTGGGTGTTCTGGCTTTGCGGGTCTATGCCGATCACAACCTGCATCTGATTGCCCGTTCGATCAACTACACCGTGGAAGCCGCGGTGGTGTTCAACGACAAGGCCGCCGCCACCGAAGCGCTGGCATTGATCGCTTCCACTGAAGAAGTGGCTGATGCACAAGTGATGGACGAGCAAGGCGAGTTGCTCGCACGTTGGCAACGACCGGAAACGGGATGGCTCTCCGATCTTGAAATGCAGGTCGCCCGAACGATTCTGGAAAAACCCATCAGTATGCCGATCACTCATCAAGGTCAGGAAATCGGCAGCATCTTGCTCATCGGACACGGCGGCAGCCTGATGCGCTTTTTGCTCAGCGGTCTGGTGGGAATCGTCTTGTGTACCGCTGTCAGTGCCTGGGTAGCGCTTTATCTGGCGCGTCGGCAATTGCGAGGGATCACCGGCCCGTTGCGCAGCCTGGCTGCCGTGGCTCACGCCGCCCGTAGCGAGCGTGCCTTCGACCGGCGCGTACCGCCCGCCGACATTGCCGAACTCGACAACCTGGGCAACGACTTCAATGCTTTGCTTGACGAGCTCGAGTCCTGGCAGACCCATCTGCAAAACGAAAACGAAACCCTGGCCCACCAGGCCAGCCATGACAGCCTTACCGGGTTGCCGAACCGGGCATTTTTCGAAGGCCGCCTGATGCGCACCTTGCGCAATGCGGGCAAGCTGGATGAGGGAGTGGCCGTACTGTTTCTCGACAGCGACCGGTTCAAGGAGATCAACGACAACTTCGGTCACGCTGCCGGTGATGCGGTGCTGATCGCCGTGGCGACCCGGGTTCGTGCGCAGTTGCGTGAAGAGGATCTGGTTGCGCGTCTGGGCGGCGATGAGTTTGCCGTGCTGTTGACGCCGCTGCACAAGATAGAAGACGCCGAACGGATTGCCGACAAAATCATTGCCAGTATGGACGCGCCAATCCCGTTGCCGGGCGGTACCCAGGTGTTGACTTCACTCAGCATCGGCATCGCCGTGTACCCGGATCATGGGCTTACGCCGGGTGCGCTGCTCGATGCTGCCGACGCCGCGATGTATCAGGCCAAACGCCTTTCCCGAGGCGCTCACCACACGGCAGGGTCGGAGCACTCTGTCGTCCATCTTCAAACCAGGAGCTAATTTTTGTGTTCACATTCACTCAGCGTTCTCTGCGATTTTTTACGATTACCTTATTCATGACCTTGCTGGCATTGACCGGTTGCCAGACGACACCGCAGAAAGGACTGACCCCGGCGCAGATCGCTGTACTCAAGCAGCAAGGTTTCGAGATGACGGATGAGGGCTGGGCCTTCGGCCTGTCCGGCAAAGTGCTGTTCGGTAGCGATGTCGAACACCTCAACCCCGCCAGTACCCAGATCGTCGAACGCATTGGCAAGGCGTTGTTGGGCGTGGGAATCGAGCGAGTGAGGATTGACGGTCATACCGATGCCTCGGGCGAGGAATCCTATAACGAACAACTTTCCCTGCGTCGCGCGAAAAGCGTTGAAACGGTATTGACCGCTGTCGGCATAAAAGAACAAAACATCCAGCTGCGCGGCCTGGGCAGCAGCAAGCCCGTCGCCTCCAACGCCACCGCGGCCGGGCGCACCGAGAACCGCCGGGTGTCGATCGTGGTGAGTGCCGATTAATCGGCGAACACCATCTCCCGACTTTCCCCCATCAACAGTGCATGATTCTGCTCGGTGACGGTACGGATGTAGTCCCACAACAAGGTAATCCGCTTGAGCTTGCGCAGGTCCTCCCGGCAGTACATCCAGAACTGCCGGGTGATGGTGATCTCTTGCGGTAACACCGGCAGCAACCGCGGGTCCTGAGCCGCCAAAAAGCACGGCAGAATCGCCAGTGACCGTCCTTGCTGCGCCGCCACGAACTGCGCGATCACACTGGTGCTGCGCAGATTGGCACTGGCACCGGGCAGCACATTCGCCAGGTACAGCAGCTCCGAGCTGAACGCCAGATCGTCCACATAACTGATGAATTGATGCTTGCTCAAATCTGCCGGGCGGCGGATCGGTGGGTGCTTGTCCAGATAATCCTGGGTCGCGTACAGCTGCAATCGATAGTCACAGAGTTTGCAGCAGACATAAGGGCCGTGTTCCGGCCGCTCCAGCGCAATGACGATGTCTGCCTCGCGCTTGGACAGGCTGATGAAGTGCGGCAGCGGCAGGATGTCCACCGAGATCGCCGGGTAGGCGTCGACGAAATGGCTCAGCTGCGGGGTGATGAAAAAGCTGCCGAACCCTTCGGTACAGCCCATGCGCACGTGCCCGGACAACGCGACGCCTGAGCCCGAGACCTGCTCGCAAGCCATGTGCAGGGTGCTTTCGATCGATTCGGCGTAACCCAGCAGGCGCTGGCCTTCAGCGGTCAGGACGAATCCGCTGGTGCGGGACTTCTCGAACAACAGCGTACCCAACGAGGCCTCCAGCGAACTGATGCGTCGCGACACGGTGGTGTAGTCCACCGCCAAACGCTTGGCCGCAGTGCTGGCCTTGCGAGTACGGGCAACTTCAAGGAAAAACTTGAGGTCATCCCAGTTCAACGAGCCTAAAGACGTGATGTTTTTTTGCATGATGGACCGGCTTTTATGTGCGTTCTTATTAGAAGTTTGCACATCTATACTCCAAAAACAGTCCGACAACCAAATCGCGACACACGCCTCATCTCAAGGCGACTTTCTCGCCTTGGCTCCCAAGATAGCTCTCTAAATAAGAACAACGTCCCGGAGACCCAACATGAACGCATCGCTAGAAACCACCGTACAAAAGGTCAAGTTATTGATCGATGGCGAGTGGGTCGAATCCCAGACCACCGAATGGCACGACATCGTCAACCCGGCGACCCAGCAAGTGCTGGCCAAAGTCCCCTTCGCGACCGCTGCTGAAGTCGATGCCGCCATCAGCGCCGCTCATCGCGCCTTTCAGACCTGGAGGCTGACGCCAGTCGGCGCGCGGATGCGCATCATGCTCAAGCTTCAGGCGCTGATTCGCGAGCACTCCAAGCGTATTGCCGTGGTGCTCAGCAATGAGCAGGGTAAAACCATCGCCGACGCTGAGGGCGATATCTTCCGTGGCCTGGAAGTGGTCGAGCACGCCTGCTCCATTGGCAGCCTGCAAATGGGCGAGTTCGCCGAGAACGTCGCAGGCGGTGTCGATACCTATACCCTGCGTCAGCCGATCGGCGTCTGCGCCGGTATTACCCCGTTCAACTTCCCGGCGATGATTCCGCTGTGGATGTTTCCGATGGCCATCGCCTGCGGCAACACCTTCGTGCTCAAGCCTTCCGAGCAGGATCCGATGTCGACCATGCTGTTGGTGGAACTGGCGATTGAAGCCGGCATTCCGCCGGGTGTGCTCAACGTCGTTCATGGTGGCAAGGATGTGGTCGATGCGCTTTGCACCCACAAGGACATCAAGGCTGTTTCGTTCGTCGGTTCGACCGCGGTCGGCACGCATGTCTACGACCTGGCCGGCAAACACGGCAAGCGCGTGCAATCGATGATGGGGGCCAAGAACCACGCCGTTGTGCTGCCCGATGCCAACCGCGAGCAAGCGCTCAATGCACTGGTCGGCGCCGGTTTCGGTGCGGCCGGGCAACGCTGCATGGCCACCTCGGTGGTGGTGCTGGTGGGCGCGGCCAAACAATGGCTGCCGGATCTCAAGGCGCTGGCGCAGAAACTCAAGGTCAATGCCGGCAGCGAGCCAGGCACTGATGTTGGCCCGGTGATTTCCAAACGGGCCAAGGCACGGATTCTCGAGCTGATCGAAAGCGGGATCAAGGAAGGCGCCAAGCTGGAGCTGGACGGTCGCGACATCACTGTTCCGGGCTACGAGCAGGGCAACTTTGTCGGCCCGACCCTGTTCTCTGGCGTAACCCCTGAGATGCAGATCTATACCCAGGAAATTTTCGGCCCGGTGCTGGTAGTGCTGGAAGTCGACACCCTCGATGAGGCCATTGCCCTGGTCAACGCCAACCCATTCGGCAACGGCACGGGTCTGTTCACCCAGAGCGGTGCGGCGGCGCGTAAATTCCAGTCGGAAATTGACGTTGGCCAGGTCGGCATCAATATCCCGATCCCGGTGCCGGTGCCGTTCTTCAGCTTCACCGGTTCCCGTGGTTCGAAGCTCGGCGACCTCGGTCCGTATGGCAAGCAAGTGGTGCAGTTCTACACTCAAACCAAGACCGTCACCGCGCGTTGGTTCGATGACGACAGCATCAACCACGGTGTGAACACCACCATCCACTTGCGTTAAGGAGCCGGACATGAAAATCGCTTTTATCGGTCTCGGCAACATGGGCGCGCCGATGGCGCGCAACCTGATCAAGGCTGGCCATTCGCTGAACCTGTTTGACCTCAATCAAACCGTGCTGGCCGAACTGGCTCAACTCGGCGGCACCATCAGCACTTCACCGAAGGAAGCGTCGAAAGACGCGCAACTGGTGATCACCATGTTGCCGGCAGCGGCCCATGTACGCAGTGTCTGGCTGGGGGAAGACGGTGTGCTGGCGGGAATCGCCAAAGGCGTGCCAGCGGTGGATTGCAGCACCATCGATCCGCAGACGGCGCGAGATGTTGCCGCGGCGGCCGCAAAGCAGGACGTGGCCATGGCCGATGCCCCGGTTTCCGGTGGCACTGGCGGTGCAGCGGCCGGGACGCTGACCTTCATGGTCGGCGCCACGCCTGAACTGTTCGCCACTCTGCAACCGGTGCTGGCGCAGATGGGCCGCAACATCGTCCATTGCGGCGAAGTCGGCACCGGGCAAATCGCCAAGATCTGCAACAACCTGCTGCTGGGGATTTCCATGGTCGGTGTCAGCGAAGCCATGGCGCTGGGCAGTGCCCTGGGTATCGACACAACCGTGCTGGCGGGCGTCATCAACAGTTCAACCGGGCGCTGCTGGAGTTCGGAGATGTACAACCCGTGGCCGGGCATCGTCGAAACGGCGCCGGCCTCGCGCGGTTATACCGGCGGTTTCGGTGCTGAACTGATGCTCAAGGATCTGGGGCTGGCCACTGAGGCGGCACGTCAGGCGCACCAACCGGTCGTGCTCGGCGCGGTGGCCCAGCAGTTGTATCAGGCGATGAGCCTGCGTGGGGAAGGGGGCAAGGACTTCTCGGCGATCATCAACAGCTATCGCAAACCCCAATAAGCGTTTGTGGCGAGGGAGCAAGCTCCCTCGCCACAGGATTCATGCATGCCTTTTTACCGAGAGACCACGTCGGGTGGTCTCTCGGTTTTTTGCATCAGGCAAACACGAAATACTTGCGCACGGTTTCAACCACTTCCCACGTGCCTTTCATCCCCGGCTCGATGACGAAGATGTCACCGGCGCGCAGGTGGATCGGCGCCATGCCTTCCGGGGTGATGATGCAGTAGCCTTCCTGGAAGTGGCAGTATTCCCACTTCACGTATTCCACATACCACTTGCCCGGCGTGCAGATCCAGGTGCCCATGATCTTGCTGCCATCTTCGCTGGTGTACGCGTTGAGGTTGACGGTGTGCGGATCGCCTTCGAGCTTTTCCCATTTGCAGGCGTCGAGTACGGGCAACGGGTGAGTGTCGCGAAGAACGGTAATCGGTGCGGTCATGTGGACTCCGGGCCTTGGAATATAGAAAGTGGTACTGAAGAACTGAAGTCGCACCCTATAGCGCCCATGCTCCGCTCAGTTGTCTGTATTCGACATCGAGCTGTCCAGAAACGCGCAAACGCTCAAAGATTTTCCAGCGAGCAAAAACCTGCCCCTCAGGGGAGAGTCAAGGCGTTCAGCAAGGCCTGGGCATAACGGGGCAACACGGTGAAGTCCCGGGCACACAGCAACAGTTTGCGGCGAGCCCACGGCTCTTCCAGTGCGACGCTTTTGAACGGCGTTTCAGCCGGCCAGCGTTCGACCGCCGCCAAGGGCACGATCGCCAGCCCGGCTCCCCGGGCGACCATGCGCATCACGCCTTCGAAACCATCGGCGCGGATGCGGACCTGCATCCGCAAGCCGCTGTGCAGGGCTTGTTCTTCCAGGTAAACGGCCAAGGCGCTGTTGGCGTTCAGGCCGACGTAATCGTGGTGCAAGGTGGCGCTGAAGCTTAATGGTCCGGTGTCAGCCAAGGGGTGATCACGCGGCAGGACCAGCACCAGCGGATCGTCGCGGAAATAGCGGGTATGCAGGCCGTCGGTATCCACGGCGTCGGACACGATCCCCAGGTCTGCTGCGCCCTGGCGCAAGGCGTGGGTGATGCGTGTGCTGGGCAGCTCCTGCAGGTCGATGTCGAGGTTCGGATGGTCGCGCAGAAAGTCCGCCAGCAACTCCGGCAGGTACTCGGTGATCGCAGTGGTATTGCACAGCAACCGCACCTGGCCTTTGACGCCTTTGGCGTATTCGACCAGGTCCTGCTGCATGCGCTCGGCCTGTTGCAACAGGACTCGGGCGTGCTGCGCCAGCGCCTTGCCGGCCGGAGTGGGGCTGACACCGCGGCGACCTCGCTCCAGAAACTCGATGCCCAGTGAGGCTTCCATCGCGCGGACTCGTGCACTCGCCGCCGCCAGTGATAAATGGCTGCGGACGGCACCGGCGGTAATGTTGCCGGTGTCGAGGATGTTCAGGTAGAGGCGCAGGTCAGTGAGGTCGAAGTGCATACAGTGTCCCGGATCGTTTTTAGCCTCTACCGATTCAAGAGGCAGCCTCAGTATATGGCAGATTTTCAAGGCACCCTTCAGGGCCCACGATAGCCCCATGAATACACTTGCCGCGTTCTATCAACATCTGGGCTTGGCCCTATCCTTATTGATTGTCGCCACCTTCCTGCTGGCCGGGATGATCAAAGGGGTGATCGGCCTTGGTCTGCCGACCATTGCCATGGGCCTGCTCGGCCTGGCTATGGCGCCGTCGCAGGCTGCGGCGTTGTTGATCATTCCCGCGACGCTGACCAACGTCTGGCAACTGGCATTCGGCGGTCATTTGCGCGGGTTGCTCAACCGGTTATGGCCGATGCTGCTGGCGATTTTCATCGGCACTGGTGCTGGCACAGTGTGGATCGGCATGGCCGGTGGACATTGGGTGGTTCGGGGGCTGGGGGCGGCGCTGTTGATCTACGCCTTGAGCGGGTTGTTCCTGCCGACCTTGCGCGTCGGCGGTCGCACCGAGCGTTGGCTCGGTCCGCTCTGCGGTGTGCTGACGGGCGTCATCACCTCGGCCACCGGTGTCTTCGTGATTCCGGCGGTGCCTTATCTGCAAGCACTGGGCTTGAACAAGGATGAACTGGTGCAGGCGCTGGGCCTGTCGTTCACTGTCTCGACTCTCGCGTTGGCCGCCGGCCTGTTATGGCGCGGCGCCCTCGGTGGTGGCGAGTTGAGCGCGTCGCTGTTGGCGCTGATCCCGGCGGTGCTCGGCATGTTGCTGGGGCAATGGCTGCGCCAGCGGATCAGCGCCGTGTTGTTCAAGCGCGTGTTCTTCATCGGCCTCGGCGTGCTCGGCGGCCACTTGCTGATCAGCGGCTAGCGGACGATGTGCTGAGCATCTCGATCGGGCGGATATCGAAATCCTGCTCCAGATACTCCATGCGCATGTCGAGGAACTGCTTCATATGGGGCAGGTTCGAGTGCACGTCCAGATGGGCCTGGGATTGCCAGATCTCGTAGAAGATAAACAGCGTCGGGTCCTGTTTGTCTCGCAGCATGTGGTACTCGATGCAACCGGGTTCGGCGCGACTCGGTTCGACATAGGCACGGAAGAACGCTTCGAAGGCCTCGGCTTTATCCGGGCGGGTCTTGGCGTGCAGGATGAAGCCTTGCAGCTCGCTCATCAGGATCTCCTAAACATTCAGAATCGGCGCAAGTTTATGGCAACAATCGCTTGTAGATTCGTGCGTATAGGTCAAATGAATTTTGCGGATGGAGCGCTTATTCCGCGCGAGGCTGATCGTTAGGCTGCCGCCATCGATTCCAACCTTGCGAGATTTCTCATGAAAAAAGTCCTGTTGCTCAATGGCGGCAAAAAATTTGCCCACTCCGATGGTCGCTACAACACGACGCTGCATGAAGCAGCGTTGAGCGTGCTGGATCGCGGTGGTGTGGATGTGAAAACCACATTCATCGACGAGGGCTACGACGTCGCCGAGGAAGTCGCCAAATTCCTCTGGGCCGATGTGATCATTTATCAGATGCCCGGCTGGTGGATGGGCGCGCCCTGGACGGTCAAGAAGTACGTCGATGAAGTTTTCACTGCAGGCCACGGCAGCCTCTACGCCAGCGACGGTCGCACGCGCTCCGACGCGTCGCAGAAGTACGGCAGCGGCGGCTTGTTGCACGGTAAAAAGTACATGCTGTCGGTGACCTGGAACGCCCCGCAGCAAGCCTTCGACGACTCGACCGACTTCTTCGAAGCCAAGGGCGTGGACGCGGTGTATCTGCCGTTCCACAAGGCCAATACCTTCCTCGGCATGACCGGTCTGCCGACCTTTTTGTGCGTCGATGTGATGAAGCGCCCGAATATCGAAGCGGATGTGGCGCGTTATGAGCAGCACTTGACCGAGGTGTTTGGCCTTAAGGCATGACGCTCGGCTACTATCGATATCTGAAGCAGTGCAGGACTATCGATAAGGGACACACGTGAAAGCCAGATCCGATGAGTTGCAGATTTTCGTCTGCGTGATTGAGTGCGGGTCGATTTCGGCTGCGGCTGAGCAAGTCGGGCAAACGCCGTCGGCGGTCAGCCGCACGCTGTCGCGGCTGGAGGCCAAGCTCGATACCACGCTGATCAATCGCACCACGCGGCGCATGGACCTGACCGAAGAGGGCAAATATTTCTTCGAGCACGCCAAGCTGATTCTCGATCAGATGGACGAGCTCGAAGAGCGTCTGTCCTCACGCCAGCAAACTCCGTCCGGGCGACTGCGGATCAACGCCGCGTCGCCGTTCATGCTGCACGCCATCGTGCCGTACATCGATGAGTTCCGCCGTCTCTACCCGGACATCCAGCTCGAACTCAACAGCAACGATTTGATCATTGACCTGCTCGAACAAAGCACCGACATCGCCATCCGCATCGGCACGCTGGCCGACTCGACCCTGCACGCCCGCTCCCTGGGTTGCAGCCCGCTGCACATCGTCGCAAGCACAGCGTACCTGGAGCAACACGGCGTACCGAGCGCTGTCGAGGATTTGAGCGAGCACACGCTGCTGGGTTTTACCCATAACGAAGGTCTCAACCAATGGCCACTGCGCTATGTCCATGGTGACCGCTGGCCGATTCAAGCGTCGATCAGTGCGTCGAGTGGCGAGACGATCAGGCACCTGGCGCTGGCCGGCCAAGGCATTGCCTGCCTGTCGCACTTCATGACGATCGACGACATCCGCGCCGGTCGCTTGCAGGTGCTGCTGGCGGAGTTCAACAGCGGATATCGCCAACCCATCAACGCGGTGTACTACCGCAACTCGCAACTGGCCCTGCGGATCCAGTGCTTCCTGGACTTCATCC
Source organism: Pseudomonas sp. P1_A1 (assembly GCF_056406935.1). Taxonomy (NCBI): domain Bacteria; kingdom Pseudomonadati; phylum Pseudomonadota; class Gammaproteobacteria; order Pseudomonadales; family Pseudomonadaceae; genus Pseudomonas; species Pseudomonas sp. P1_A1. The sequence continues at coordinate 19,896 of NZ_JBFTZE010000009.1, forward strand.
AGGGCAAATTGGCGGCTTATGCGATTGCGGATTTCAGGGGCTGATTCGCAGACCGCGTTATCGTTCATCGCGAGCCTGCTCGCGATTGCATTTTCGGCCACCCATTCACTGGCCCGCCCGCCGTCAATTCCGTAACATCCGCGTCCCTCTTTTCCCGCCTGTATTTTTAGGTAAGCCATGAAACCCAAACGTCTGCGCGCCGATGTCCTGGCCGGACTCACCACCTCTTTCGCCCTGCTCCCCGAATGTATCGCTTTCGCGTTGGTGGCCCACCTCAATCCATTGATGGGGCTTTACGGCGCTTTCATCATCTGCACCCTGACTGCGCTCTTCGGCGGGCGGCCGGGGATGGTGTCTGGTGCCGCCGGCTCGATGGCGGTGGTGATCGTTGCGCTGGTGGTGCAGCACGGTGTCCAGTACTTGCTGGCGACGGTGCTGCTGGGCGGGCTGATCATGCTGGCGTTTGGTCTGTTGAGGCTGGGCAAGCTGGTGCGCATGGTGCCGCACCCGGTGATGCTCGGCTTCGTCAACGGTCTGGCGATTGTCATTGCGCTGGCCCAGTTGGAGCACTTCAAGAGCGGTGAGGCCTGGTTGAGTGGTGCGCCGCTGTACATGATGATCGGACTGGTGGTGCTGACGATGGCCATCGTTTACCTGATGCCGCGGCTGACGCGGGCCGTGCCGCCGGCGTTGGTGGCGATCCTGGGCGTTGGGCTGGCGGTTTACCTGCTCGGCCTGCCGACCCGTACCTTGGGCGACATGGCGCACATTGCCGGTGGCTTGCCGGGTTTTGCGCTACCAGACATCCCTTGGAGCCTGGAAACCCTGCGCATCATCGTCCCTTACGCGATATTGATGGCGGTGGTCGGCTTGCTGGAAACCCTGCTGACCCTGAACCTGACCGACGAGATCACCGAAAGCCGCGGCTACCCGGATCGCGAGTGCGTGGCCTTGGGCGCTGCCAACATGGTTTCTGGTGTGTTCGGCGGCATGGGGGGCTGCGCGATGATCGGGCAAACCATGATCAACCTCAGCTCCGGCGGTAGCGGTCGGCTGTCCGGTGCGGTGGCCGGGGGGATGATCCTGCTGTTTGTGCTGTTCCTTTCGCCGCTGATCGAGCGCATTCCGCTGGCCGCATTGGTCGGGGTGATGTTCGTGGTGTCGCAACAGACGTTCGCCTGGGCTTCATTGCGGGTACTGAACAAGGTGCCGCTGAACGATGTCTTGGTAATCATCGCGGTCACGGTGATTACCGTGTTCACCGATCTGGCCATCGCCGTGTTGTGCGGGATCATCATTGCGGCGCTCAACTTTGCCTGGCAACAGGCCCGCGAGCTGTATGCCGACAGTCACGTTGAAGCCGACGGCAGCAAGCTCTACCTCCTGCACGGCACGTTGTTCTTCGCCTCGACGACGCCTTTTCTCAACCAGTTCGATCCCGCCAATGACCCGTACGTGGTCACCGTCGACTGTCGCCACCTGAGCTTCGTCGACTATTCGGCCATCGCCGCGCTGAAGACATTGCGCGAGCGCTACACCAAGGCCGGCAAGCAGCTACGCGTGCTGCATTTGTCCGAGCGCTGCAAGAAACTGCTCAAGCGCGCCAGCGAGCATCACGACTGAAATCGATGGGGGGCGTTCCTGTGCTATGTGTCACGAGTGGTGGCGAATTATGGACAGTGTGATGGCTACTTAGTAGCATCCGCCGCATACGGATCTTTCTCCTGCGCGTCGATCGACGTGGGTCTATCAAGGAATCGAAATGCACAACTTTACCCATGGCGATAAAACCGTTTCTTTCACTGTCTTGAGCGGTGAAGTGGTGGGCAGCGAAAAAATCAGCGAGACCCGTGTGACATCCACGGGCGGCGTTCAGGTGAACGGTAACGACGGTGATGTGACGCCTGTGCGCATCAGTTCCGTTTCGATCATCAATCATGAGATCTGGGTCAAAACCCCGGACGGTATCGAGCACGATGTAAAGCTGCGCGGCATGGACATTCCTTTGCGCACAGGTCAGGAAATTTCTTTGATCAGCGCCTTGAAAAAGGATGGTTCGCCTCTGCACACCATTTTGCAGAACCACACAGCGTCCAAGCGCTGGGTGCTGCGTGACGCGAGTGCACTGAATACCGAACTGGAGCTGTCGCCCTTTAACTGGAAGACAGTGCTGATCGTGCTTGGATTGTGCATCGCCGGTCTTGCTACGGCCGGGCTAGGCTTCCTGGCGGCGGCGGGCTATTTTTTCTACGCGTGGTATCGGGGCGCCCAGCGCAAGAAACTGCTGATCAACGATTTGAACGCCTTTATCGAGACGCTGGACAATCGGGTCGCCAGTCGCGGTCAGGCGCCAAGCCCTGTTCAAGTTGAAAGCCCGGCCCAGGCTGAAATCTCTTTCCAGGTCGAAAGTCCTGCACCGGAGCAATCCCCTGCCGAGACTGAAAGCCCTGCGCTGAACAGTGATAGCGTGCGCAGGGCGCTATCGCGCAATCTCTGATGACTTGATCTCGATACAGCAGACTCAAGCCTTGCATCGATAGTGAAACTGTCATCCCTCTACGCTGATCGTTCCCACGCCGAGGGATGAAAATTCCGCTATCCGATTTTCATAACCCGCGATCTCCCATACCTCTGCACGACATCCCTTACCCCTCCACGAAAATTACTTTCACTTCGTTTGAAAGTAGCCCGTCGAAATGATTTATGAGTTTCACAACCCATTCGACGTGGCCCTTTCGAGGAGTACCGCATGACGCTTTCCTTCGGCTATTGGCTGTTGGTTTACGCCGCCATCGCCATTATCGCGCTCATCGTTCTGATCGCTCGTTACCGGATCAATCCCTTCATTGTGATCACCCTGGTGTCCATCGGCCTGGCGCTGTTGGCGGGGATGCCGCCGTCGGGTGTGGTGGGGGCGTATGAGGCCGGGGTTGGCAAGACGCTGGGGCATATTGCGCTGGTGGTGGCGCTGGGCACGATGCTCGGCAAGATGATGGCCGAGTCTGGTGGCGCCGAGCAGGTGGCGCGCACCTTGATCGACCGTTTCGGTGAGAAAAATGCCCACTGGGCGATGGTGTGTATCGCCTTTCTTGTAGGGTTGCCGCTGTTCTTCGAGGTCGGTTTTGTCTTGCTGGTGCCCATCGCATTCACCGTGGCGCGGCGGGTGGGCGTGTCGATTCTGATGGTCGGTTTGCCGATGGTCGCGGGGCTTTCGGTGGTCCACGCACTGGTACCGCCACACCCGGCGGCGATGTTGGCGGTGCAGGTCTATCAGGCGTCGGTGGGGCAGACCTTGCTCTATGCGATTTTGATCGGTATTCCGACCGCGATCATCGCCGGTCCCCTGTACGCCAAGTTCATCGTGCCGCGCATTCAACTGCCGGCCGATAACCCCCTGGAGCGCCAGTTCCTGGAGCGTGAGCCGCGCGATGGCCTGCCGGGCTTCGGCGTCACCATGGCCACCATTCTGTTGCCGGTGGTGCTGATGTTGGTCGGCGGCTGGGCCAATCTGATCTCCACGCCGGGTAGCGGTTTCAATCAGTTCCTGCTGTTCATCGGCAACTCGGTGATCGCCTTGCTGCTGGCGACCTTGCTGAGTTTCTGGACCCTCGGGCTGGCCCAGGGCTTCAATCGCGAGTCGATCCTCAAGTTCACCAATGAATGCCTGGCGCCGACCGCCAGCATCACCTTGCTGGTCGGTGCCGGTGGTGGCTTGAACCGGATTCTGGTGGACGCTGGCGTCACCAATCAGATCGTCAGCCTGGCCAATGAATTCCAGTTGTCGCCGCTGTTGATGGGTTGGCTGTTCGCCGCGTTGATGCGCATCGCCACTGGTTCTGCCACCGTGGCCATGACCACCGCTTCGGGGATTGTCGCGCCGGTGGCCGTTGGTCTGGGTTATCCCCATCCGGAGTTGTTGGTGCTCGCGACGGGGGCGGGGTCGGTTATCTTTTCCCACGTCAACGACGGTGGCTTCTGGTTGATCAAGGAATACTTCAACATGACCGTCACCCAGACCTTCAAGACCTGGACAGTGCTTGAAACGCTGATCTCGCTGGTCGCCTTCGGCCTGACCGTAGGCCTTTCTTACCTGCTTTAGTCGGAGCCATCCGCCATGGACATCCTCTATCAGATCCGCGCCCGTCAGGAATCCTTCAGCGCCGGTGAAGGACGCATCGCCCGGCTGATGCTCGACGACGTAGGATTTGCCGCCTCCGCCAGCCTCGATGAGCTGGCGCAGCGAGCGGAAGTCAGCACTGCCACGCTGTCGCGATTCGCCCGCACAGTCGGTTGCCGCGACCTGCGGGATTTGCGCCTGCAACTGGCCCAGGCCAGCGGCGTCGGCAGCCGCTTTCTCGACCCGGCGGGCACGCCCGAACAGTCGGCGTTCTACGGGCAGATCGTTGGCGATATCGAGTCGACCTTGCGCGAGCACCTGGCAGCGTTCGAAGAGTCGCGCTTCGCCGATGCGGTGAAGTTGCTGGGCAAGGCGCGGATGATTCACGCCTTCGGCATGGGCGGCTGCTCGACCCTGTGCAGCGATGAACTGCAAGTGCGCCTGGTGCGCCTCGGCTACCCGATTGCGGTGTGCCACGACCCGGTGATGATGCGCGTCACCGCCGCCAGCCTCGGTGCCGAACACGCGGTCATCGCCTGCTCGTTGACCGGCATTACGCCCGAGCTGCTCGAAGCGGTGGAGCTGGCGCGCAGCTGCGGCGCACGAATTCTCACGATCACCCGGGCCGGCTCGCCGCTGGCGCAATTGGCCGATGTTCTGTTGCCGCTGCAAAGCGCCGAGACGTCCTTCATCTACAAACCCACGGCGGCGCGCTACGGCATGTTGTTGGCCATCGACGTGCTCGCCACCGAGCTGGCGCTGGCCAGGCCTGAAGACAATCAAGAACGTCTGCGGCGGATCAAACTGGCCCTGGACGATTACCGCGGCGGCGACGATCACTTGCCGCTGGGAGACTGACATGATGTACGACACGCTGATCCGTAATGCATTGATCATCGATGGCAGCAACACCCCCGGTTACCCCGCTGATGTGGCGATTCTGAATGGCCGCATCGCGCGCATCGGCGACTTGCACGAGGCCTCCGCCGGCGAAGAAATCGACGCCGCCGGCCGCGTGCTGGCACCCGGTTTTATCGACGTGCACACCCACGACGACACGGTGGTGATTCGTCAGCCGCAGATGCTGCCCAAACTCAGCCAGGGCGTGACCACCGTGATCGTCGGCAATTGCGGAATCAGTGCATCGCCGGTGAGTTTGCGCGGTGATCCGCCGGACCCGATGAACCTGCTCGGCACTGCGGCGGCGTTCGTTTATCCGCGCTTCAGCGACTATCGCGCAGCCGTCGAAGCGGCGAACACCGCACTGAACGTGGCCGCGCTGGTGGGGCACACCGCGTTGCGCAGCAATCACCTGGACGACCTGTTTCGCACGGCGACCGCCGATGAAATCAGCGCGATGCGCGAGCAACTGCGTGAAAGTCTTGAGGCCGGCGCCTTGGGTTTATCCACCGGTCTGGCCTACGCCAGTGCATTCTCGGCATCCACCGACGAAGTGATGCAACTGACCGAAGAACTGACGGCATTCGGTGCGGTGTATACCACCCATTTGCGCAGCGAATTCGAACCGGTATTAGAGGCCATGGACGAAGCATTCCAGATCGGCCGGCATGCGCAATCCCCGGTGATCATTTCCCACCTCAAATGTGCCGGTGCCGGTAACTGGGGCCGTAGTCCGCAACTGCTGGCCTCGCTTGAGGCGGCTGCGAAATCTCATCCGGTGGGTTGCGATTGTTATCCCTACGCGGCGAGTTCTTCGACGCTGGACCTCAAGCAAGTCACCGACGCCCATCGCATCACCATCACCTGGTCCACGCCGCACCCGGAACTGGGCGGCCTCGACCTGATGGACATCGCCGCGCAATGGAACCTGCCCTTGCTCGAAGCTGCCCGCCGCCTGCAACCGGCCGGCGCGGTGTACTACGGCATGGATGAGGCCGATGTACGAAGAATCCTCGCCCATCCGTTGTCGATGGTAGGGTCTGACGGATTGCCGGAAGATCCGTTCCCGCATCCGCGCTTATGGGGCGCATTCCCACGGGTGCTCGGGCATTTCAGCCGCGACGTCGGGCTGTTTCCATTACACACCGCCGTACACAAAATGACCGGGCTGTCGGCGGCGCGCTTTGGCTTGAAGAAACGGGGTGAAATCCGCGAAGGGCATTGGGCGGACCTGGTGTTGTTCGATCCGGTGACCATTCGCGACGTGGCGGATTTCACTGACCCGCAACGGGCGGCGGAGGGGATTGAAGGTGTTTGGGTCAACGGTGTGTTGAGTTACAGCGAAGGCCAGGCGAACGGGAAACGGGAAGGACGGTTTCTGGCGCGGGAAGGGGATCTGTGTGACGGGTTTCAGTAACCATTCCGAGGTGTCAGTCACACTGGTGGCGCATTGCGACTAAAGAAAGCCATCGCCAAGCCGAAGCGCTGACATCCTGCCCAACTACACTGGGTGTCTTTTCAGTCAGGGAGCAACCCTATGAGCTTCGGCAAAACCACCCCGATCCTGCGGATTTTCGACGAAGCCAAGGCCTTGGATTTCTACATCGACTTCCTGGGCTTCACCGTCGACTGGCAGCATCGTTTCGAGCCAGGTTTACCGTTGTACCTGCAAATCTCCCGTGGCGAATGCGTGCTGCACCTGTCCGAGCACCATGGCGACAGCACGCCGGGTTCGGCCTTGCGGATCGAGACCGATGAGCTTGAGGCGTTCCAGCAGCAGTTGTTGGCCAAGCAATACACGTTCGCGCACCCACAGATTCAGGCCATGCCCTGGGGAAGCCAGGACATGACCATCAGTGATCCGTTCGGGAATCGGTTGGTGTTTACCAACGCGATCTGCATATAAAGCAACACCAACTTATGGGTTGGCGGCGCGCAGGTAATGGGTTCTGGATGACCGCATCGATTGCACATGCGCGGCGTAGTCAATGGGTTCCAGTCGTCCGGTGGGGATGTTGATGTCCCTTGGGATCAAGGCATTGCAGTTCATGCAGGTGGGGAAATCGGTGGCTTGCCGGGAATCGGGTACCCCCTTGAGTCGTTGAGTCATCACAAATATGTTTTCAGGCAGAGCGCTTGCGCCCACGGGATTGTGGAGCAACGCGTTCCTGCTCCGGACTTCGGCATGGCGTCCGGGAGTACCGGATTTGATGGGGAATAGATGACCGGAGTGTCCTAAATGGTCGCGAATATCCCTGGCCAATGTCGGGTGCAGGGTTGCGTCATGATTGGCGTAATCTTTTTCAATCTGCTCCATATAAGCTTCTGGCCGGGTGACTTCGAAGATACCCAAATCCGATGACTCGGTAGAGGAGGGGAAAGGGTTGCGATAGATGACAACCCCCGGATAGGGCGCGTCCCCCAGATGTTCAGGGAAGTTGAAATGCTCCCAGGACGAAAAGCTGCCGGTTGCCGTAGTGACCGCTGCATGTGCGGTGTATTCATTCAGTTTCTTTTTCGAATAGGCCTTGAACGTTGGATTGGCAGCTTCGATGCTGGTGATCTCTTTGTTCGACAGAGCATGCTTGCGGTTGGGGAATTTAGCTTTCAGTTCTGCCAATGCCGTTTCTTTTGCCTCTGTAAACTGTCGCGAAGCATCGGTCATCGAAACGGTTCTCGCTGAAAACCGATCGTAGTAGTCGAGCACTATGGGAACGTTTGCCAAGTCATCGCGCCCCATCCCTTGATAGTCGGCAAATCTCACAGGGTTGTTCCCCACCATGCAATACAGGTTCAACCCGTCCGCCGTGCCCGTCGGGTCCGGGCTGATCCATCGTTGCAACCACGGTGCGTAATAGCGCTGGCCGTAGTAATACAACCCGCTGGCATCACGCTCCTTGCCCGAGTAACGGATCGTTCTGGATTTAGCTTCCAGCACATTACGCGCCGCTCTCCACGCCGTGCCGCCAAAGGGGTAATAACCTTCCTCGCTGATGAGATTGCCTTCGGCATCCAGCTCCAGGGTGTTGGACCCCAAGTGATCATCGAAACTGAAGCGCAATGCATCATTGTTGATGGCGGACGGTGTTCCCAGGCCCCAGTGCAGGCATCGAACACTGCAGTTTCCCGCCTGAACAGTGATGACCTCGAGTTTTTCCGTCGTACTTTCGCGGATTTCCAGGCCAGGCAAGTAAAGCACGTCGCGGCAATGGGTGAGTGCGCGGGCCTTTTGGGTTTGTCGTTTGCGAACACGCTGGCCGTTGCCATCGTAGAGGTAGCTTTCCGTATCGGCTTCCTGCTCTGCACGCTCCACCAGGGTCACGCTTTGTAATCGGTTACGCGCATTCCACGTCAGGGGTTGCCCGGTTTGCAGGGCTTGCAGATTACCGTTGGCATCGAAGCCAGTCGCAAAGTCGGGTGGCGGATCATCTGTTTTCCAAGACAGTCCACGATTGCTGTCGGGGGCGATGCGCATCTGGTGAGTGTAATTGTTGCCCTCACGCTGATGTTGAAGCTGGATCAGGTTGGCGCGTTCATCGTAGGTGTAGAACTGTGTGAAATTGAGCAACCGGCTCCGGTCACTCGGGCTGGAGGCCCAGGCGGGAAGCGCCGCGTGGATGCTCGCTCCCTGCTCTTCTCGTCCCGTTGCCTTAACCAGCTGGTACAGACTGTCATAGACATAAGCGCTGCCCGGTTTTACAAGCTGGTTGGCATTGTGCTGCTCGGATTTGCTGTGGTCTTCGACGCTCAACACGTTGCCGACCGCGTCGTAGGCGTAATGCAGTTTCTGCAGAATGTGGGCGGTTGAGCGTGAAATGCTCCGCTGAATCATGCGGCCGTTTTCAGGCGTGTAATCCGCCGCGCTGGTGATCTTGCCCCCCAGCACCTGCGATTCAATCTGACCCTGCGCGTTATAGCGGGCCTGATCGAGAATCAGCCTTTGTTGAGTCGTGCCACGCAGTTGCAGGGTGACTTTCTCCAATTGACCGGCGACATCGAACCAGAAGCGTTGCGTATGCCTTCTGGCGTCCATTTGCTCGAGGACTTCACCGGTCGGAGCGTAGCGCCAAGTGGTGGTATGGCCGGTGCCGCTTTCGAGCAGTCCCTTGCGCCCATCGAGATCTTCCGGCCAGTGGGCGGCGTGCTGATCCTTGAGCAGATGGCGCGTTTGGCTTAGCAGCTTTCCCGTCAGGTCATATTCGGAAAAAAGCACGCTGCCCGCCGGATCATCGTGGCGAATCATCCGTCCACACTGGTTGGTTTTCCCATCGTTGGTTGCGCTGGCGGCATACGTGAAACGCTCGATGACCTGACGGGATTGTTGCGCGGCCTCTTCGTGGATCGCTATTGGGCGTAATTGGTTGTCATAGTCGGTTTGCCAATGGCTACCGCGCGAGTCCCACGTGTCCAGCGCCTGGCCGGCTTCACCAAAAAACGTCAGGCGCTTGCCGGCGTCGATGCTGTCGATCAGGAGCGTGGCCCCCGACAGGCTGCTGACTTGCCTCGAGTCTGCGGTGGTCAAGCCGACCGGGGCTGCGGGCGAGTAGTGCTCAACGGTCTGACCGCTGATGTCGTGCTGGTAACGCGTGATACGGGCTTCCGGCGTCGTGATCGCTTCATTGCACAAATAGCGGACTTCGCGCAGCGCCAGTCCACGGCCGTCGATGACGTTCAGGGTTGGGGTGTGGCGATGAACATTGACGCTCATTGCGCACCTCCTTGAGCTGGCGGGTCGGGCTGGGTGTCGTTCTCGTCTGCGGTGATGGAGTACCAGGGGTGCCAGGTGTGATGGCGTTCGTCACCCTTGGCATTGATGACTCGAATGAGTCGCCCCAGGGGGTCATGGAAATATTGATCGCAAAGGCCTGATTGGCGCAGGGATTCATCGTTGATGTAGCGGTGCCGGTCACTGAAGTACGGCCGATAGGTACGCGTCACCAGGCCCTGGTTGTTGTATTCAGTGCGTTCGCTGACACGCCAGCGAAGGTCGACTTCGTGTTCCTGCGGTTTGTCGTCTACCCACTTCAATGTGCCGTCCTGGTTGACCGCTAAAGCTGTTCCTGGCCCGGCTTTCTGTTTGCTTTGCAACGACCGGCCAAAGCCATCCCAACACTCGACGCCGATGCGGATTTTTTTGCTTTCGCAATCGTTGAGGTATCGATCTGCCTGCAATGTGGCGCAGTGGACCGGCTCGCGCCGCACGCTTTCAATCTTTGTCTGCAGTGCTTGTTCATAAGGTGTTTTCTTGATGCCGCTACGGGCCAGACGCGCACGGGTGCTGGCGCGGATGTGCCCCCCGGGCAGCAGATCGCCCATGGCAATTGCCTCGTTGCTCCAGGCCTGTTCTTGCGGTGTTGTGAACGCAAGGCGTCCCATCCAGCTGAACGCGTCGTAGAAGTAAGCGCTGGCGACTTGTTGTAATGCCTGGTCCGGGTTTTCGATAGCGAGGTCAGGCCGGTCGTGAAAGCGCCGGATATAGGTGCAGAGCGGGGAGAACCCGATAGTGCCATCGTCACTGCTTTTGAAATGGCTGATGGCTTGAGCCTGTCCGAATGCATCGTACGAGGCTTCCTGAACAACGTTGTTGGCGTCGGTGATCCGAGTGGATTGAAGTATTCGGTAATCAATATTGGAAGCGGTGGTCGTGCAGTCGTCCGGCAGTTTGATGCTGGTGGTCAGGCAGCCGTAACGGTCATGGGTGAAGGTGGTTGGCCCGTGTTGCGGGCTCTGCTTAACACTCAGTGGTTTGAAAAAACCATCCAGTTTTTTGTACGTGACGAAGTGGCGTCGGACCGACCACAGTTTGCCTTGCTTATCCCACTCGCTGTCGCCCGGTAAGGCGATGGGCATTTTCTTGTAGCCGGCGTCTTCCAGGCGTCGGGTCAAATCAAAGGAGGGGGCCAGCGGTTTGAGTACGTCGTAAACCTTCAACGCCACCTCATTGAGTTCGGCTGTTTCCGTGTGATCGAGCAACGCCTCGACACTGGCCTGCCCATCCGCCAAGGGGCCACTGGCATCAGGATTTCTATACCGATGCAAAGACAGGCCGCTCAGGACCTGACGTGCTTTCCATGCAGCCGTAGCACTGCGGATCAGCAGTGCCTCATGGTTGATGGCAGAAGGTTCCAGGCCTTCGGCCAGCGGTGCTTTCGGCAGTTTCAGAGTATTCGTACGTCGCAGATAAGGCAGGCCCAGCCGCCTGTTCTGCGCGGTGTTGATGTGAATGAATTGGGCTTTATGTTCGGTCAGGTAATAGAACTGCTGGGCCTCGTCATGGGCGTCGACCCACCATTTTTTCTCCCAGGTATCGGTGAACGGGCAGGTATCGAGCGCTGTCGTGCGCCGGGCATAGCTGATCTCCAGATGGTGGATCAGGTAACCGTAGGCGTCCCAGTTCAGATTGATCGTGTGGGTACAGCGCGGATCCTGCGCGAAGCGCTCGTACTGATAGTGAATCGACTCAACGAGTACCGGGTGCAGGATCGAATAAGGGCTGTGCCTGCCCACGCCCTTGCGTTCGTTGATCTTGTAGCGATGTTGTTGCACCGAGTACGGGAGCTTTGACTTGTCGCCCTGATCCTGGCCGTAAACTTCTATCCGCAAGATACGTCCATTCAGCGCCCGGGCCATTTCGCGCCGGCGGGCTCCAGACCAGGTGTTGGCCGGGACATGCTGGTCGCCGCGTGGTGTCCAGCTTTCTCCCAGGTTCTGGATGGTGCCTTTGAGCAGTACGGCTTTTTCGTCGCTGTAATCTCGATCATGGATAACGGGATCGACTTCGTTGCCGGTGTGGAACCAGGTTTTGGTCAGTGTCGGTGCGGTCTGCGGATTGCGCTCTTGATCACCACCACGGCGTGCAGGACTGTCTGTTTGAACGATCAGGCCGAAGCCCCGGAATTCGCGTTCGGCGCCGTCGTAGAAACCGCGTCGATACTTGAATGCCTGGGTCAGCTGATTGCCGGTGATTTCGTCGAATCGAATCTGCTTCTTGACCAGAAACAGCGGAAACGGCAAGCGTGAAACCGCCGGTCTTTTGTTTTTGAGTACCTGCTTTTTTTCGTCCAGCCACTCTTGTGCCGAACTGCGATAGTTGATGCTGCCGCCGGCGCCCATGTTGTTGTTGGTCGATTGCAGCAAGTAGGGTTTGGTGCTGACGAAATCGCATCGCCAATGCCGAGGCGTTGCCCCCGGTACGCTTAAAACCAGGCTGGAACAGCCCAGTCCTTGCAGGTCGGTGGCGTTGACCTGGCAGAACCGGTCATAGCTCAAACCTGTGGGCCATGGCACGTCGATCGCCGGGCTCAGGCCATTGCCGCACAGGTTCATGAAAATGCGCGCGCAGTGGGGTTCCAGATAAATGAGGTCGGCGCTTCCCGAGCCGTCCAGGTCTGCGAGCAAGAGACGTGAGGCATCGAACTCTTCCAATGAAAGCTCCGGCGTGGCGATCACCCGGCCCTTGCCGAAGCGCCCGCGACCGAGGTTGGGCCAGCATTTCACTTCGTTATGGCGGATACGGACCAGATGCTGTTGTCCGCTGCCCAGAAGATCACTGAAGGCCACCAGTTCGCTGAATGAGTTACCGGGCAGGGGCAGGTCATCCTCATCAGCCCCGCGATCGACTTCGGTTGCAGCGGCGAAGCCCGCGCCTTGCTGGTTGGCATACAGCCGAACACTGCGCGGGCCAAGCATCACCAGGTCGTTGAGCCCGGCGCCCATCAGATTGGCCAGTTGCCCTTGAGGATGGAAGAACTCCGTCGGCACGGCGTCAAGCGAGGTGAAGTTCGACCAGGTGCCGTTGGGTTTCAGTGTGAAGAAACCACTGAGCCCCGGTTGTGCCAGGATCCAGTCCGGGCGACCGTTTGCATTGAGGTTGCCGAGAAACTGTCGGGTGGGTTTGCGGCTATCGGCTGTCGGCAATTGCGGCAGCTCGCTCAACACCTTGTACGTGACCCAATCTCCTCCGTTGTCATCGCGCATCGGTTGGCCATAGCACCAGCTTTTGTCGGTACGGTGCAACACACCGGGCAGTCCTTCCCCCAGTAGATCGACGAACTGAAAGCGCTGTTGATGATTGAGCCCGGACAGCGCCTCGAATGGTCTGAAGCGCTGAGCACCAGGTTCAAGAGGGAAGTCGGTGTAGGTGAACTCGAGGGGCGGGCGGAGACCGTCGGTGTTTTCGCTGTAAGCCTGGTCCAGTGCTGCGCTCAGGCAGCTATAGGAATGAGGGCTGGTCCGATACTGGATCACGGTGCGGCGGACCAGCACCGGCTCGGGGCCCATTGATGGTTCATCGGGGAAGTCATGAAACATCAGGATCTGCCGGCATAGCCGTCGGGTTCTCAGCTCAAACCCATAGGAAAAATCCGAAAAGGGATCGCTGCGGACCGGCGACGGTTTTGTTGCCCGATACGCAGGTTTTTCATCCAGTGCGGTGCTGCGCTCACCGTAGTCGAAGCACAGGTCGAAGTGCCAACGTACATCCTTGAGTCCGGCGTCTGTGCATAAGTACAGCTGAGCGTCAGCTTCGACATTGCCGTAGCGTATCCGCCCAAGGTAACGCTGGGCACGGGCGTCGGCAGGGCCCTGCGACGAGGCCGGGTCTGCGTTGTACTCATACACAATGTGCTCGCCATGAGGGTTCATGCTCTCTTCAAGCAACCACTCGCCCACCCGCGAGGGCGCATCGGGATCCGCATGGCGTGCCGATCGCGTCTTTCCAAACAGATGCTGGCTGCCGTCGGCGTTACGTATCAGCCAGAAACCCGGTTTGTGCGTAGTGCTGGACCAATGCTCGATCAGGTTGAAGGTGGTTTCGATGCGGGGGCGATAGCGCACGACCGTGTGTTTCACCTGTTGTGTGCCGTCGCTGCAATACTTTTGGAGGGATTCAATGACGCCGGTTGCCCGGTTCCGCTCAGGCATCAAGACCTCGCCGTCGGGACCGAGGAACAAGTCATCACGGGTGTAGGCCGGAACGCCCAGCTGGGTGCGTCGGGAGATGATCGGCAATGACAGTTTCCAACCCAGGCCGAAAACCCCGTTGCCTTGAGCACTGCTGTAGCGCAAGGCAAGGGCCGGGGCATATCCACGACCTGGTGAAACAGGTAGCGGAATCTCGCAGGAAGCGGTCCCGTGGGAGCCGATTGCCCCCAGGCCGTTACCGCTGCTTTGGATCGCTCCCCCGCCCTTTGGCAAGGCAGGAGGGGTGACAGGGAGGGCGGCGTGTTCGTTCATTGCGCACCTCCAGTTGCCCTGGCCGTGTACTGCACGTGCACGATGATATCGGTCAGGGATTCGAGCATGCTTTTCTGAGCGGTATGATTAGGGAATGACAACTGCCACTGGGATATCGCGCCGGTGTATTCAAAAGGCAGGTAGCGTTCATCCTGAAAGCTGAGGGTGAACAGACCGCTGTCGTCGACACCTGTCGACAGGGCAATTTGCTGGTTGGCCCGCAGATTTTTCATGCTCTTCTTGTCAGGGCCGGGCAAGAAAACTTCGCTGCTGGTCTGGGTCAGCGTGGCCCGGATATCTTCATAAGGGCCGAGGACGGCCGGCAGGGAAATGCTGATGCTCTTGATCCGGCGCAGACGATGCCCGGGGTAATCGTCTTCAAAAAGGGTCTCCGTCAACTCGAATTCGCATGAGCCGTTTTTGATCAGGGTGGATTTAATGTCCTCCCAAGGTTTATTGATTGATTGCTTAGACGCAGATGCAGATGCAGGTGTATCCGTGACGCTTTCCCTGATCTCTTCTTTCGCATGGAGCAGGCGTAACGAAACGGTCTTGCGGATTTCAAGCTCGCGCTCGTTGCCCAGCAGCCAGGCATTCTTCATCTTCATCAATCCCAGCTTCATTCGCTCGCCCGGGCCAAGCCCACGATAGGTGCTGTTCCAGCTCTGGTTCTGAAAGAACGCTTGAGTGGTGCTGTCGGCCGTTTCGTAACGCCAGCTGCGTTCGGTGAACTGGCATAAAGAGAACGTCGAGTCATACACCTGGTAGTAGAAGCTGGAGAGTTGGTGGGTGAACCATTGGTAAAGCTGTGAGTTGGTGAAGCGCTGGCTCAGTAAAGTGTAGGCGGTCCGGGCTTGAGCCAGCGACGTTTGAGTCTGTTGCAGCAACAGTCGAGAAGCCGTCTCTCGTTCAACCTCTACCGCAAGCTGTGCATCAATCTGGGCAATTTCGAGCTTTGCCTGGTCGCGGGCGAGGGTCCAATCCTGGTGGCGGCGCCGATACTGTGCGGCACGCTCCAGGGCTTCGCCCGCGCCGTAGGCTGCAGTCGCCACCCCTTGCGCCATGGCCATCATGGCGAGCGCGCCGCCCTCAAGGCGCGCCCCGCCGTCCGCCAGGCCAAAAATGTTGGGAACCACTTTCAGGCCCTGACCACCGGCATGAGCGGCATGGGCGCCTGCTTCAGCGATACGCCCCTCCAGATGGAAAGCGGCGGCCGTCACTTCTTCCTGGTTGACGACCTCGTTGACCAGCTGACTGTAGTAATCACGGCGGTTCTCGACGATGGCTTTACTGGCCAATAGTGCTTCCCGGTTTTTCTGATCGATCTTCAGGGCCTGGGTCTGCAGGTCTACCGCAAGGGTGGCGATATCCCAGATGTGCTGTTGCTGAAGTTCCTGATAGCTGGCTTGCTCGCTGCGTTCGATGAATGACATGAGCGTTTCGCCGAACTGGATCACCGTGTCTACCGCACTCTGGGCATGGGCATGCAGGGTACTGAAACGGTAAGGCGGGATCTCGGTGCCCAGGCGCTGGGCCAGTCCGGGCTCCGCAGCGCGTGCAGGATTGGCGCCGAGCTGTTTGTTTGAAGCGGCTGGGGCCGCGAAGAGCGCAAGCCTCAGGGGGCGCCCCACGATGTCGAGGTTATGCCGCAGGTTGTGCAGGCGGCTTTCGAGCTTTTCCCAGCGTGGAAGCAACACGGGGTTGAAGGGCAAACGTGAATGTGGCGCGTCAATCGCGTGGCCAGAATGTGAATGGACGTAAGGGCGGATACACACTGGAGGGACCTGCTCAGAAGCGCTAGTTGTCGGGAGGTGCATGCCCTGTTCCCCCAAGGTGTTTTCAAACTCGCGCAGTTTTGTATTGGGCTCCTCGCTGAATGCTTTCAACGTGAGTGTTGCCCATAGATCGGTTTGCCTGATATCCGGTCGCGGCCCCAACAGATCTTGTGCGCGCAGATACCAGAGCTTCGCGTCGGTCAGGCTGTCGGGAGACAGTTGCCGGTAAGCGGTGTCGCCGCGATTGAGCAGAATATCGAGGTAGAGCATGTACAGGGCTTTGCGAAAGTGCACGGGATGACTCAGTGCAATCTGGTGCGGATCCTGTGGCCCCTGGAGGGCGTAGCTGGGTTGGCCGGGTTTGGAGGATGTGCCGGTGATCACTGGCACCGCGTTCCAGTAATCAGGGTTGCTGCCACTGGCTGCTTTTCGGGCCGGATTGAACAGGTACTGCAACCAGTGTTCGGCTTCACCGTATTGGCGCTCCTGGTTAAAACGGTGTGCCACCAACCAGGGCAGGTAGAGGAACAACTCGACGAAGTAGCGACCGTAGGCGCCGTAGAAGTCCAGTTGCTCAGGTGGTTTTCCGTCTTCTAGGGGGGGCTCTTGCAGGTGCTGAGAGGACCAGCTCAGCAAGGTGTCCATACTGTCTTCGGCGCGTTCGATCAGGTGTCTGGCGAAGGTAATGTTCATTCGAATGGGTTGGCGAGGCGGGGCTTTCGGGACCTCGCTGTGTGTTATTTCAGACTCCTTGAAGTCGATGAATTCTGTCGTACCTAACGTGCGGTCCAGACGTGACTTGATATCTGGCGCTGACGTTTTGGCGGTGATGAAACTGCATTGGAGCAATTGCGGTTTGGAGGATGGCCAGCGCTCCAGCAGTGCAATAAGCGTCTCGTCTTGCATGGCATCCAAGTTTTTGCGAGGCAATACCTTTGAAGTGATCAAAGAATCTTTGTCGATCACCAGCGACATGCAGAAGTCGACATATGGAATATTAAAATCTTCGCGCTCAAATTCACCGATATGCAAAACAACGCAGAGTGAGGCGGACGATTGATCACAGGTCGCGATGGTTCTTGTGATCTCTTTCAGCTTCGCCAAGTTCCGGCCTTTAATGGCTTCGTCCGAACCGTAACCTTGCACGCATGTCTGCGGTGTACTCCAGCTCCCGTCATATTTTTTGAAACACATGTTCAGACGAAACAAGGGAAAGGTTTTGTTCTTGTTATCTTCATTGCTTGCCTGATCCTGATAGATACATTCAGCCCAGATCACATATAAGCGATTGTTGAACATGACCGGGCGAATGGTGTGTTCAATGGTGCTGTCGGAAACAGGCAGATTGATGCGATGCCAGTCGGACCACGCTTGCGGTTCCGGGGCATCATATTTGGCAGTCCGGGAGCCGGGTACGCAGGGGCGACAGGCCATGTCCAGCGAGCGCCAATACCACGTGTTGGCGGCACGGGATCTGGCAATGAAGTAGTAAGTGCTGTTGGCGAAATCGCTGCCGTCGATATAGCCATTGACGATTTTCAGGTTGGCCACTTCCTCGAGTCTGTTCAGATAGGCCAGCACCGCCGTTTGCACGGATTGGGCCGTGAGCTGATTGCGGTTGAGGTCGTTTTCCAGTTGCTCGAAGCTTGCGGTTCGGGTCTTGCGCAGCGTTGGATCAAGGTAGGCAGCCGGAAAATAGTAAAGACGCTGATTGGTMGCCCATGTCTGATAGTGATGCATGACGGTGCGCCAGGTGTCGACCTGGTCGGCTGGAATCTGCGCGGTGTGATAACCCGGTTCCATGTTGGCCAGAATACTGTTGATGTACTGCTGAAGACTGGCAATCGCGCAGGCTACCGGGCTGGTCGGCACGTCCTGGCTGACCAGTACATCAAGCAGCCAATAGTGGTAAAGGTCATCGGCCGTTTTGAGGTGCTCTGCGATCTTCAAGGCTTTCAGCGTCGCGTCTTGTGGAGCGATCGCCGACAGATAGAGCCCGAGCTGCGCATCACGCAGGCTTTCGTTAAGTTGTTTTTCAATTGCAACAGACATGTTCATTCCTTGAGCATGTATCGGGATTAGTGACTGGCCGCGATGATGGCTTCACCGACCGTTTTCCATTGAGCGGCCGAACTGGTGTTGTGGAGAGCCGCAGCACCCAGTAGCGCGGTCGTGCTAAGCCCGGTGGCTTTACAGGCGCTGTGACAGCGCATGACCCAATCGATGTCCTTTATCGTTTGGGCTCTCTTGAGCGGGAGCTGCGAGGTGAGCGCGGTGACTTCTGCCGACGTCCAGTTCAGGAGTTGGGCCAGACGTTCGTTGACGACGCTTGTCTCGCGACCGAAGACATTGGCGAACTCCAGGTAGCTCAGCAGGTTTTCTTCTGGCTGCTGATAAGTGCTCATGAAGTGGTTAAAGCGATCGAACAAGTACAAGGTTTTGAACGACAGCGTCAATTGTCCATCAGGTAAATCCAGCCAGCGGGCAGTGCTCAGCAGTGCGCGCAATGCCTTGTTGCTCAACTGCAACCGGACAGCGGCCTCGGTGTGGCGCAGAAGCGGGTGCAATGTGCGTGCAAGCTCATGTGAGTCTTTAGAGTCCAGGGCCGCGGTGAGAATCTGATGGACTGGGGTTTGCGCCCATATCACTACATCTTTTGCACAGTTCATGGGCAGGAGGAAAATTTCCTGCAGAAACGCTTCGATCAGATGTTGCTGGCGATCATGGGCCAGCAAGAGAAGGTTCTTGAGTTTTTGCTTGCTGTCGTCTTTGAGCTTCAGATTTTTTACGGGATCCTCGTCCAGCTTGAATGTTTCGTCATCGACTATTTTGCTCAGTGCGTTGGTCAGCGTCCGCGGTACATCGTGTTTGATCGTAGGGGCGAAATTTTTTATCAGCCCTGTATCATCCAGCAGGGTATTGGCCAGCTTCGCTCGCCAATCGACGTTTACTGGCAATGCCAATGTCGCCAACTCTTGCGCGGTGACCACGCATTCGCGGGCGTTGGCCCTGAATTGAGTGAGGTATTGCTGCAAATTTCCCAACGGGTAATTGTTGTTGCTTTGCGGTTCAAGAACACGTTGCAACATGGGGATGTCGTAGGCGGACTCTTTGATCCAGCGGGTTATCCAGTCCAATTGCATCAGGACGTCGAGGAGTTTGAATGCAGAAACTCCCTGTGGGGCTTCATGACTCAGGATTACTTCATTTATGTGGCCAGTCGAGGTGCCAATCGAGGTTAATCCTCCCCCTTCTGGAACAATGGATTGCAGTATCAGAAGCGGATTTTTTCGGTGGGAAAGTTCATCGAAATCAGCGCCACCCCATTTGATGTTCTGGCCTTCCAGTGAGGTGGTGCGCGTCCGCTCGGTGGTTTGAATCTGGTTGATGTAGATCCACGGCACATCATTTTCGCCTGACTCTTTGGTAAACCTGAGGTCAAGCCTTTTGTCTGTTTTGGCATCGGCAAACCATGACGTGTTGGTCCGCAGGCTGGATCCGGCAAGCAGGGTGGCTTCACCTGCGCCACCCTGTTTCGGGAGCTGAAAGTGTGCGACCAGCTCAAAATACTGATCTCTTTTTTGGCCCCTTATTCGAAGTATCCGTTTGCCGGTGTCACCGGTTGCCAGACACCTGGAAATACCTTCCCCACCCAGCAAACTAACCAGCGTCGAACTTTCGCTGATCGATAGACCGAACATTCGTGCGATGCGTGCCTGGCGATAAAGGGACGACAGTGTGCGCAAGTCACACTTGAGCGAGCCCAGGTATTCCTGCGTGTTTTTGACGACCCGCAATAGCGAGTCCTCTGTCAAAGGCAAGCCAAGGCTGATGCTCAAGTGTTGGAGAATGGTGTGAGAGGCGGGGTCCGAATTGTCCGCGCGAAAGACACGACCATCGAGCTTCAGGGGCGTGTCGAATACTCGGGTTTGATTGAATACCTTATCGAACAGGGAGATGTTATCGCCCGTCGCGCAGGGCGATATTTGGTGCAGTAGCGCGGCGAACTCCTCGGCCTTGATCGAATATTTGCGATTCAGATAACGATAAACCCCCAGCGCCTGAATGACATAACCGTCAAGTTGCATCGGTGCGTTGCGCGGCCGCCGTGATTCAAATGCGCTGCATATCAGGGTGTCCAGCTCGGTAAAGGGGATCTCCAGCCAGCGCTGGAGGCGAATCATTCGATGCAGGCGTTCGAGTTGGTCCTCGGTCGCATTTGCGATTTCTCCGGGGCTTTTCTCTGTGTCCAGCGTCATGCTCTTTTCAGTAGCCGGGAGCGGACCGTTGACGTAACGGGCTCCATAGGGCTGGGGGTAAGGCGCCGACAATAAATAATGTGCAGATGTGTATGGCGAGTGTTTGCCTTGCGCCAGCAATGCCTCTAGTTGCTCGGCTTTAAGTTCGACTCGCTCAAGGAAGGGCTGTATTTCTTTCAGGTCGGAAATGGATGCAGTGCCGTAGATCTTTTTCCAGTAATCGTCTTTTTGCTTGCTCTGTTCGTCATGAGGGAGTTTGGCGAACTCCATATCGCTCAGGATCTTTTCAGCCCATGGAAGTTCTGTAAGCAGCGCCTGTTGTTTCGGGCCCAGTCCGGACATCAGCTTCTGAGCTTGATCGGAAGAGGCGTTCTGCACCGTGCCATACCGGGAACCGTAGTATTGCGTGACAGGAAGGTAATCGCTGACGAGGTAATTCAGCTCTCCGAGCGATGGTTTGTCCGAGCTCAGTCCCAGCAGGCACTGATGATGGAAAAACTCATACGGAAGGGCAAAGGGGTAATACCGTTGCGCTAACACGTCATAGGTCGATTTGCCCTGTTCGTCGGTGGTCTTCAGCGCCTCCTGAATATTCTGGTCCAGGATCGCATTGACGATGCCGAGCATCGGTTGCGCGGTGAAGGTGCTTTGCTGGTCAATCGACAAATCAGCGAGATCCGGACGGCGTTTTGCCAGCGTGATCCGGTTGGCTTTTTCGTCTGCTGATGACGAGGCGCTCGATTCCAGTTGCAAGGCAAATCGGTACAGCGCTCTCAGGTAGGCGACCGGTGAATCGATGGCGGCGATCGAATCGTTCCTGCAAGCGTCGTCCCAGTTCTCTTTGAACAGATGGGTGTAGGTGGGACCCTGTTTCTCGACGGCGCGAATGCCCAGGGGATGCCACTGATCCTGCGCCGTTCCATCCGACGTCCGCTGCTCCCGGTAAAGGTGGCTGATCTGGGCGGCGTAACATCTGGCGTCTTTGTAGAGCGCTTCGACAATGCTGTCGACGTGCGTTTCGAGCGTCTCGTCGTTATCGATCGCGATCGTTAGACGGTGCTTGAAGTCGGCCTCGGTCATCCTGGTGATATCGAACACCGAGATGATCTCGGGCGCGGCCTTAAAAAGTTTCGCAAATTCTGTTGATTTGCCTTCGGGGGCGTAGGCCTCGATCAACGTATCGAGCAGGGATTTACCTTTGTTATCGGTGGGTGTGTTGACTGGGGGATTGTCGTCCATGCCGATGAGCTTCCAATGAGTGGAGATATCGACATTACGGCGTAGTAGAGGGAAACGCTGTCAGCTCTTCCGTTCAAAGGCGGCTGGAAGTTTCGTCACTGGGCAGGGGAAGAGGGGCAGGAAGGCTGTAGGATTTGGAAAGATGTTTGGCAATGGATTCGTTAGTAAGTCCCTGACCCGGCAGTAGGTACTGGCGGGTCAGGAGGAAGGCGTTACACCCGGAAGTGACTCACCATCATCTGCAACTGATTGCCCAACCGCGCCAGTTCAACACTGGACGCGGCGGTTTCGTCGCTGGCGGTGGCGGTCTGTTCGGACACGTCGCGTACGTTGATGATGCTGCGGCTGATTTCTTCGGCCACGGCGCTTTGTTGCTCGGCGGCGGCAGCGATCTGCTGGTTCATCGACTGGATGTTGGACACCGTGCGGGTGATGTTTTCCAGTGATACGCCAGCCTTGCGGGTCAGCGCCACACTGCTGTCGGTCAGGGTGCGGCTGTTGTTCATCACCGCCGCCACTTGTTGAGTGCCGTTCTGCAGGCCGGCCACCAGGCCTTCGATTTCCTCGGTGGATTTCTGCGTGCGCTGGGCAAGGCCACGGACTTCGTCGGCAACCACCGCGAAACCACGACCGGCTTCACCGGCACGGGCGGCTTCAATCGCGGCGTTGAGGGCCAGCAAGTTAGTCTGTTCGGCCACGGCCTTGATCACGTCCATGACGCTGCCGATCTTGTCACTTTCCTGTTGCAGCACGCTCATGGCTTCAGTGGAACGCGCCACTTCGCTGGCCAGGCGCTCGATCTGGGCGATGGCTTCGTTGACCACTTTGTCGCCTTCGCGAGCTTCGCCGTCAGCGGCCGCCGCGGCCTGGGAGGCTTCTTCGGCGTTGCGCGCGACTTCCTGCACGGTGGCTGTCATTTCGTGCATGGCGGTGGCCACCTGATCGGTCTCGATCTTCTGGCTATTGACCCCGGCGCTGGTTTGTTCCGTCACGGCCGACAGTTCTTCGGCGGCGCTGGCGATCTGGGTAACGCCATCGCGGATGCCGCTGATCAAATCGCGCAGGGTTACGCCCATGCGCGCAATGCCTTGCTGCAATACGCCGAGTTCGTCGCGGCGGGTGACTTTGATGTCCTGAGACAAGTCACCACCGGCGATACGCTCGACCACTTTAAGGGTATCGCGCAACGGGCCGGTGATCTGCCGGGTGATGACCACGGCGGCAATGATGCCCACCAGCAATGCCAGCAAGGTGCTGATCAATTGCAGTGTGCGGGCCTGGGCGCTTTCGGCATCACGGCGGTCGAGCTGGAATTGATACAGCTGATCGCTCAGGGTCACGATGGCGGCGCCCTGGTCGGTCATTTCCTTACGCGCCTGCACTGCATCGCTGTTGGCGGCTTTATAGGCTTGCAAGGCACTGCGGTAGTTGCTCAGCGCGGTTTCCAGCTGACGCAGGGCGTCTTGCTGGGTCTCGGCGAAATGCACGTTCAGTGATTTCAGGCTGGCGATGGCCGCATCCAGTTGGGAAACGGCTTTCTGCTCGGTCTCGGCATTGGTGTTGGCGGTGTAGCCGCGCACTTCATAGCGGGCAAGGATGAACGCTTCCTTGGCGGCGGTGATGGCCAGGAACTGTTCGAAGCGCTGATCGCTCAGGGGCATTTGCTGCACACGGATGTTGATCGCATCGATCAGCTTGCTGGCGGTTTCGGCGTTGGCGCCCATGGCGTCGCGGGCGCTGTTGCCGGTGCGGTAGGCGCTGCGCATTTTGTTCAGCGACGTCTGATAAGCGGCGATGGTCGCGGCCTGCTCTTTGAGCATTTTGACGTTTTCAGGATTTTTGAAGCTGCCCAGCAGCGCTGTTTGCTGAGCCACAAAACCGTCCAGGGTGGTTTGTACATTCTGTGCGGCGGTTTCGTCGCCGTTGGTCAGCATGTATTGCAGGCGAACCACGCGCAGCTTGGTCAGGCCGGCATTGAGCTGAGTGATGTCGCTCATCCAGTTGCTGCGGTCAATCAACCCGCCCAGGCTGGTCCAGCCGGTCAGGGCGAGGATGCAGGTCAGTGCCAGGACCAGGCCGAATCCCAGGCCCAGTTTCAGGTTCACGCTGATGTTGCCGAACCAGCTATTCATCAAATTCCTCCAGGAACGTTGCGCTTTTGATCGTCGGTTGGCTGGAAGATTTTTGTTTTTGGGAGCCAGCAAGGTGTGTAGCAGGTATGTATCGGCCGCAATCCCGGGAGCTGAAAGGATTTTGTCGGATGGAGTCTGTAACAAGATTTTTACGCAGGTCTTAAGCTTTTTTTCACATGGGTTTCACCAGCAGCCGACGCGAGACTCTCTACTCTGGTGGCTTTGTATGATTGTGATGCATGCCGGCGAGGCGGCTAAACGTGGAATTGAGACTGAGTCTGTTCGGGATAAAACGCTCGATCGATGTGAGCCGTTTGGCCCGTTATCGAAACGCCGTGATCATCGTGGCCTCGCTGCTGCTGGTGATTCCGCTGACCGTGTGGCTGTTGCGACCTGCGGCTGTGCCCGATCTGTCCCATGGCAATGTGGCGGGTGCCCGTGCGCTGGCTGCGGGTTGGGCCAAGGGCGACATGATCGTGCTGGTGCGTCACGTTGAGCGTTGCGATCACTCCACCGCCGCCTGTCTGATTGGCAACGATGGCATTACAGATCGCTCGCGCAGTGTGGCAGTGGGGGTCGGTGCGCAGTTTGAGCGTCTGGGGCTGAACAAGACCGATATTTATAACAGTCCGATCATCCGTGCGGCACAGACCTCCAGTTATATGTTCAACAAGGTTGGCGTCGGCGAAGACTGGTTGATCAACTGCCGGGGCAGCATGTTACGTGATGCTCTGGCGCACAAAGTGGCCGGGCGCAACCTGATTCTGGTGACCCACAGTGAGTGCATGGCGCAACTTGAAAAAGATCTCAAGCTGCCGACGGCTACTTTAGGTTACGGTGCTTCTCTGTTTATCTCCGCTGAAAAACCTCAGGAACCTCGCATGCTGGGTTCCATCGAAGCCTCTGACTGGCATTCGGTGAGCACCGAATGAGCTTCTTCATCATCCCTCTGGATCTGGACGTACGATGCTGACTTCTTCCCGTTACCGCTTTTACTGGGTGAACTTTGGTATTCCGCTGGCCTGCGCGGTCGCGGTGTTCCTGATGTTTGACATGACTAAAATCGACATCGCGTTCAGCGATCTTTTTTATGATCCGGCTACCCAGGTATTTCCGTTGGAGCATGTCCGCCTGTTCGAGCTGATCACCCATAAATGGGCGCGCATCATCCCGAACTGGACCGGTGAGGTCGCGATCATCGGTGCCTTGCTGTCGTTTCTCTGGCCGCGATTGAAGACTGAAAAGCATTCGAAGATCATCGCGTTCCTGGAAAAAATCAAAGTCGCGCCCGTGCTTCGGTTCGCCAGTAAACACCGCCGGGACTTCCTGTATGTGGTGTTCGCGTTTTCCATCAGCACCGGCGTTATCCACTACCTCAAGAGCCACACCAGTGTGTATTGCCCGGTTGAAACCACTCAGTACGCCGGGAAAATCGAGCACAAGGAGTGGTACCAGAATTTTGACCTGCTGAAAGAAGCCGGTGACGGTCGCTGCTGGCCGGGTGGGCATGCCTCGGGCGGCTTCACCATGCTCGCGCTGTACTTCGTGGCTCGGCGCTACCGCTGGCGGCACGCCAAAGCGGTGATGTACGGCTCGCTGCTGCTCGGTTTCGTCTACGGCACCACGCGGGTTCTGCAAGGCTGGCACTACATGTCCCACACCTTTTGGTCCGGGATCTTCGTGTGGCTGGCGTGTTTGCTGACGGCATTGGCGTTCTATGGGCGGGTGCGACTGGAGCTGCCGGTGCTGCAAAAGGCTGCGCTACCCGTCGCTGAGCCGTTTACAGAGTTACAAAGTAGTAAGCCTGACGCCCCACCATCATTGTCTTGATCACCTTTAAGGGCGCAGCGGGTTCATTTACACCAGACATGAGTGCCACATTAGCCGGTGAGGCACTCAAAAAGTCATGCAATTGCGCCTCGGTATCCAGGCCTTTGAGTACGCGCCGGGTGTAGAACACACTGGCGCCGCCCACCCGCTCGTTGGCTTGAAACAACGCGACCTGCTGCCCGCTGGCCTGGAATGCCTGAATCTGTTCGGTCAGCGGCAGGAAGGACAGTTTGCGATCAGCGTGAGGCAATGCCCATTGCGCCGCAGCGACGTAGCTGCCGATCACCACGGCCAGTACGCCAACACCTACACCACGACGATGCCGGACAATCAGCCCCGGCAAGGTCGATGCACCGGTGTAGGCCTGAAGGCGCTCGAACAACACGCTCGCATATTCCGCGGCAATCACCGCCGCTGCAGGCGTCATGGACATCAGGTACACCGTGCGTTTGCTCGACGCCAGGGTCAGCATGACGAACTGCGCCAGCAGCCACACCGTGAAGAACAACAGGTAACGATTGGCCATCAGGCTTTTGCGAAAGTGCCACAGCCCCAGGTACACCAGAATGTTCCAGGGCGCGAAGGTCTCCGGCAGCTTGGCCAGGTAGTAGTAGAACGGTTCGTAATGCCCGGCCTCGACGAAGGAGCCGCTGAAGCGCCCGACGCTATTGGTCAGCAACACTTCCCCCACGGCATGCACACCATCGCGCTGATACAGCACCGCGAGCCAGATCATCAGCGGCACCAATCCCAACAGTGTCAACAGGCCGGGGCGCAACCAGTCCGAGGGCTTCAGGCGCTTGTCCATCAGGGTTCCGGCCAGCAGATACACGAAGATCACCACCCCCGGCATCGCCAGCCCCAGCACGCCTTTGCTCAAGGTCGCGATGGCGATTCCCGATGCAAACAGCAGGGCATTGCCGACAGTCGAATACCGTGTCCCCTGAAAAAATGCCAGCAGCGCCATGCTCACGCCGAAGGCCAGCAACGCGTCTTCGCCGACGCTGCGCGTGTTGCTCCAGTAACTGGCCATGGTCGCCAGCAAAATCCCCGCCGTCCAGGCAATAACCTTGGGCCGGTCGAACCGCCGCAGCATCGCATACAGCAACATTACGCTGAACAACCCGGCAAACGCCGACGCCAGCCGCACCGTCCACGGCGTACCGCCGAATGCGCGAATCGCCCCGGCGTCGAGCCACAAGCTCAAGGGCGGTTTTTCAAGAAATGGCTCGCCGAACAAATGCGGGGTCACCCAGTCGTTATCCAGGTGCATCTCCATGGCAATTCCGGCGACCCGGGCCTCCGTGGAACCTTGTAATTGGTGATTGCTTAGGGCGAAGAAGAACAGCAGGGCGGCGAGCAGGAACAGTGAAGAGACGGGGCGTGACATGAACTTCTGGCTAACCGAGCAGGGGACCGGGAACCCCAAGCATACGAGTTGAATGCTT
This sequence comes from Pseudomonas sp. P1_A1, assembly GCF_056406935.1. NCBI lineage: Bacteria > Pseudomonadati > Pseudomonadota > Gammaproteobacteria > Pseudomonadales > Pseudomonadaceae > Pseudomonas > Pseudomonas sp. P1_A1. Next base: position 46,830 of record NZ_JBFTZE010000009.1, read on the forward strand.
AACGAAACATGAACGGCCGGCGAGAGGTGACGGGTGACGTTGGGGTAGCACTAACGGGGGCGATCTGAGTAGCAGCGTCCTTCCAGGCGCTGTTATTGTCTGACGTCATGGAGTTTGTAGCTAAGGATGATGCAATGGAGCTTGTGCTGACGGTTGGCACTCACGCATTGAGATTGAGCGCCCCCGACCCCGAATGGTGTAAAGCGTTGCAGCATGCGCTGAACGCCAGTTTTACAGTCCACTGCGAATTTCTGCCCTGGGCCAAACCCTACACCACCGAGGACGAGGCACGATCGTTCCTCGCGCGGGCAGTCGATGAATTCAAAAGCGAAACCGGTGAGCGGCGGTTGTTTATCGTCGACGATGCCGCGCACGCGATCATCGGCTGCATTGGCTTGAAGCCCCACCGTCGCAACCGGTATGTCGTCGGCTATTGGGTCAATACCGATTATTCAGGCAAAGGCTATATGCATACGGCGCTTGAAGCGTTGATCAAAAGCATGCCCGGATTCACGTTTTACCTGACCATCGCCTCGGCCAATATGGCGAGCCAGCGGCTGGCCGAAGCGGCCGGGTTTGGTTTGATCAGACGGTGTTATCAGAGGCCTTGTTTGCAACCGCATGAGGCGCAGGATACGTATTTGTATCGGTTGAAATGATGGTGGGAGCAGTCACTGGAACCGACCGCTAACCAGATCGCAGGCAAAAAAAAGCCCGCGGGAGGGCGGGCAAACCGTAGTTTCTTGAATGAGCGAGGGGAATGTACAGGTTGGAGGGAGGCGGTGGGGTGAAGAAAAATTCATGTGGATGGAAGGCTTCAGTCGTTCGTAGTTTCACCAAAGGTTTGAATGAAAAAGAAGCCCTGTCACGGTCCGGGGTTTATATTTTTATTTGATCAAATTTTCCGTGCGCCGGACATTTCCACGGTACGCGGAACGCAGCGCCACCTCCATTCAGATGTGCCTGACTCATGATCGACGGCCACCATCGCACCAGGTTATGCGCTTTGTTCCAATAGGATTCGTTTCCCCAATGTTTGGCCAAACAGAAGACCGGCAGTCCGCACTCGCGGAACGCTCTCTTTTCAATATCACCTTTTGTGAATTTGTCTTGAGAGATGACAGCCCATCCACCTTCTTCTCTCAGTACTGATATCCATGCCACATCAGCGGTGCTTTGCGGAAATTTATCCCTTAAAGACAGCACCGAATGGCCCTCAGCTTTAGTCAGTTCGTTCAACGCTCGGGCCAACGCAGGGGGAAGATTGTTATCCAATAGGAACTTCAAGCCGCATTCCTTTGCTCAAAACTGACCGCTGCCTCAACTGCAGCAATAGGTATTTCATAGAGGCGGGCTACACGTTTGACGTCTCTGCCTTCAGCTCGGTAGGCGCTAAAAATGGCTGCTGTGTCAATTCCCGTACCTGACAGGACAGGTTTTCCAAAGTTTAGAGAGGGGTCGAGAACGATGGCTTTGTTGCGTTTGACCGGATACCAGCGCTGTGCTGAGCCTGATCCTGTGTAGTCGATACCTTCATAGAGCGAAGGTTTGATGACTTGTTCGAATGCATACTGTCGCTTGATCAAGTCCAGAAGTGCCTCATCCCCTGTTTCACCCATAACCGTGGCGAAGATGCTTCGTCCGTCGGTTTGAAAGCGTTTGCAGGTGAATGGGTACGCTTGGTTAAACAACTCTTTTGCTTGCTGCGAGGCACTACGGATGGCTTGCAGGCTTACGCCGTGTTGGCGAAACGCATGAACGAAACGAATTTCCAGTAAGTCATGAAAACCTAGAACGCACTCGTTCACATCAGACAGCTCTGAGTCCCAAAGCCCCGGATGCTGAACACCGTGGGCGGTGTACCCGAATAACCAGCGGCGTATATCGGTAGCTGGAATCCCAGTGTAAAGCGAAGCTTCTGCCGGGGTGTACAAGCCAATGCCGACAAGGCGGCTAGGCAGCTTAATGTTTTGCATGTTGGCCTCCTTGTCAGCAGGTGATCCGATGGATGGATTCTGGTCGTAAGGGTGAACTCAAGCAACTGGTCGGGGACGAACCGCTGTTTTGTTTGGGCAGAGTAGGTTTGAAGCGTGAGCTACACAATCAGCTTGGAGTCGTCACGGCTTGCAGGAAATTTCTGAAAACCCTGCCCTGTAAGTCGCTTGGGCGAAAACGTGGCTAATCTGTCGTCTATTGAGTCGACAGTAAGTTACAGATTATGAAACCTACTGTTGAGTCATCTGACACTGCATTGTCTCGTATAACTAACATTCAGCTTCAATTGTCACGCATACAGAACATCTCTACCCATTCAAAGCCCAAAAAGGCACCTGCGATATTCTCGTCAGGTGCCTTTTTGTGTTGGGGGAGCGGTAAAGACTCCATTTGATCAACGAGCGCGATCACTCAGTGAAGAACGGGAGGCTCGCCCACGGCCACCGACGCGTTTGGATCAAGGTTGTCCTTCGCTCGGTTGACCAAAAGCTCGGTCAACATCGTCAACTGCTGAAGCGCCAGTGCCACATTGCGCTGTGGGCCTTCGAGTCGGTCGGCAAAGTCCAACGTCATCACGTTGAGGGACGCCAGGGTTTCGCTGGCGTGAGCGAGCAGGGTGGGCATGTCGACGTCGGGGCGGACGCTGAAGATGTTCCTGTTCAGGTTGCGCCGGCGGGCGCTGACGGAGCGTTCGGTGGTTTTGGGCTGTTGTGTCGGGTCGAGGGTTTCAGGCTGTGAAGTGGCCGGATTTTTCAGTGGGAGTCGGATGATCTTTTTCATAAGGTCGTTCCATTGGTTTAGGGATCCTTACGTGAGTTCGGCTTGTCAAAACCGTCCGCAGGGTCGCAGCGAAGGGTGAAGACTATCTTTCAGAAATGTTGTTCACCAGTTCATGGCAGTCGCTACGGGTTGCAGGAAAATTCCCAGGATGACGTGGTTCTAATCTGTCAGAAAAATCCCTGTTCACTGCGTATGGTCCTGAGCAACCGCCGGGCCTGATACTCCTCCGTCGCAGTCTCGCTCAGTGTTTGTGCCTGTGATGGATGTCGGGATAGTGCGGATGGCTGTGTTGGATGGGCGCGTGGTCGTGCAAATGGCTATGAGGTTCAGTGCCGTCCCACTCAAAGGCATGTTCATGTTGATGGTGCGCATCGTGAATATGCGGATGGTCGTGTGTTTGCGGATCGTGTTGGTGCTCGTGAGAATGGCTTTCGGTCAGGTGTATCCAGACGCCAAGCCCCATCAGGCCTGCCGCCACCCAGAACACCCACGTCACGGCTTCGCCTAGCAACAGGATGGAAATAGCGGCCCCCAAAAAGGGAGCAGTCGAGAAGTACGCACCTGTGCGTGCTGTTCCAAGCCCCCGCAATGCCAACACGAATAGCACCAGGCTGACGCCGTAGCCTAAAAAGCCGACGAGTAGTGTTGGCCCCAGTAGAGACCATTCAGGGAGATGCATGCCAAGAGCAATCCCTAACCCGCAGTTGACGACCCCGGCGACCAATCCTTTGATGCCCGCGATGAACAATGCATCCGATGCGGAAACCTTCCGGGTAAGGTTGTTATCGATGGCCCAACAAAAACAGGCAATCACCACGGCGACCGGGCCAACCCACCCATGGATCCCTGCGGAAGTTTGAGGCCAACCCAAGAGCACGCCACCGGCCACTATTGCGATCATTCCAATGACGATCCGCCGGTCGGCGTTCTCCTTGAACACCATCCAGGCAAGCAGGGCGGTTAACACCGCTTCAAGGTTTAGCAACAGCGATGCAGTGGTTCCAGGCGTGAGGGTAAGGCCGAACATTAGAGCCACCGGCCCCAACACGCCGCCGAACGCGATAGCGCCGATGAGCCATGGCCATTCGGATATTGTTAAACCGACAGGCTGCCAGCCGCGATCACGGATCAGCCGGGTGACTGTAAGACCCAAGCCACTTCCCAGGTAAAGCAAACCGGCGAGCAAGACGGGGGAAACGTTCAGCCCGAGGACCTTGGCAAGCGGTGTGCTGGCACCAAACAGCGCTGCAGCCCCCAAGGCGTATAAAACGCTTTTGTTCATCATCTGTTCCGTAGCAAAAGGCAATGTTGAGAAACACGATACTCGTCATGCATCGACAGCGCATTGAATCGAATCCACAAAAAAGGCACCTGCGATATTCTCGTCAGATGCCTTTCTGCGTTGGGCGCGCGGCAACGATGTCCTGTGCCGGATTCGTCAAGACGCAGAAACCTGCCTCTGCAACCGCCGCCCCACCACATCCAGCAAATCGCAACCATCACGCAACGAAGTCACCAACACCCGCGCCAGCTCACTGTGAATGCCTTCACTAACAGCGAAGCTCTCCAGCAATTGAGTCGCCGTGCGGATGCGGTAGGCCGCCGTTTCATGCAGCACATCCAGCGGCGCTTCGGTGTCGATCAGCAGCGACGCGATAGTGCAGTCGATGCCGGTGATCGGCATGTATCGATCCATGACAAAACCTCCATTCGATCAACGAGCGCGATCACTCAGTGGCAGACGGGCTCGACCGCCGGCATGGGCGAATCGAGGTTATCCAGCGCTCGATTGATCAACATCTCGGCCAGCACGGCCAGTTGCTGCATCGCCAATGCCACGTTGCGATGCGAGCCTTCCAACTGGTCGGCCAGGTCGGTGGTCATGACATTCAAGGAGGCCAGGGTTTCGCTGGCGTGACCGAGCAGGGTGGGTGTGTCGACGTCGGGGAGGATGGTGAACACATGGCTCACGGGGTCGGGCTGTTTCGGGTTGCGCAAGCGGGCGCTGACGGCGCGTTGGGTGGCTTGGGAGAGTTGGGTCAGGTCGAAGGTTTCGGGTTCAGAAGGGGTATCGGTTTCTGGAGGGTTGGGGGTGATCTTCTTCATGGTGGAGCTCCTGCGTTGTTTGGAGGAACTGCCAACACCCTGCTGTCAAACAGATTGGTGGCAGCTGTACGCGGGTTGACAGACCGGAAACGCAGGAAACCGGTGCATCCGAAGATGCCCCACGCACAGCCGCCATGAAAAAGCTGCATGCGCGCAAGCATGCCGTTTTATCAGGACGAGTGGAAGTTTCCGGTTTTCAGCCTGTCAAAGCCGATCGCTGATTTGCAGCGACACCTGAAGGCTATCTTCGATGAGCAGCGCCCGCTAGTTCATGGAAGGCGATACGTTTTGAGGGAAATTTCCTAGGACGGTGAGTACGAGCTGTCAGGCAATAAAAAAAGCCCGGCATCTGGCCGGGCTTCTCTTTGATTCTATGTAGGTCTATCAGGCTTGCTTTGCCTCGGCTTGCATCATCACGAGGTTTTGTTGTTTGGTCGCCTCGGTCAAAACCTCACTGTAAACGCGCTTTTTTTGCTCTGACTTCGCGTTACGAATAAAGTCGGCAAATGGGCTTTTAACACCCTTGGTTAAGCCTAGCTTAATCGAAATCATGAATGCCCTCCTGATGGTAACCCGAGCTCGGCCTCTAGATCGGCCCGCGTATGGTGCTCAGGTATATGGTAGTCAATCTTATCGACACCAGCTTTGTAAAGTCGTCCCGAGTTGTCGATATGCTTGAGCAGCAGATCCACGTGGACATCGCCGCCGTACTCTAGCTTAAGTGCGTTCACAACGTCACGCGCCGCGAAATACTGATCGATGAAATGTTCCTTGCGAATCCTTCTGCCCTCGGCCTCCTCTCGAGCTTTGACAAAGCCCCATGCAAGGTGAGGATTCTGATAGACGTACAAAATTTGCACAAATCTGCCCTTTTTCAAGGACCGTTCGACATTTCTTCTGGCTACATCGATGTTGGAGAATGTCCCGTCGAGCAGAAAAGACTGTCTCTGATCGATAGCAAAGTCGAGAATTTTTTCAACCAGGATCGAAACACCACCCTGAAAAAGCCAGGAGTTTCCACCCGAGTATTCAGGAAATTCGTTTCGAAGCTCGTCTGGATCAATCCTCAGGATCTTCGTGTCAGCGAAAAGGTTCACAAGCGCGATTGAGGCTTCAGTTTTACCCGCCCCTGGAGAGCCGGCCATGAACACTGATACGGGAGCTTCCTCTGGCGGATAAATGGTTTTGTCAGTCCGGCGCTTGGCGATTGCTTTCTTGTGCGCGCGAGCGAAGCTGACTGCTTTAGCCGAAGTCTCTAGCTCTTCGGGTGTCATTACTTGCCTTGCTGGGGTTGCCTCATTGGCCACAAATAAACTCCTCCTTGTCGGTTTCGTACCGGCCCCGGAGTCGCCCCGGAGACCTACTGATTACAAAGCACCATATCAAGAACCGTTCAGCACACTCAAAAGCAAAGGAGCCCGCTCCCATTTAGGGGGACGTGTGAGCCATCGATTACCAAACCCCGGATGCAACAAAGCCCGCACTTGGCGGGCTTTGTCGTTTTCGGATTGGTGGGCCGGGGTAATCTGGTTTGGTCTCCTATATTATTGAATTTTATAATAAATATTAGTTTTGTGTTTGGTTTGGAATACCAACTGGAATACCGCGCGAAACAGAACTCCATTTGATCGCCCGCTTGTATTCGATCTGGCAGCCGTGCACATCTGCGCTGCCTAGCGTGCTTCGTATCGATGATGAGCGGTGAACTTGTTCTAGCTTTCGGGACAGCAGGTAGCAATCCAGAACCCAAAGCGGCCTGTCGAAAACATGCAGGAAGTCAGGGGCCCTTTGCCTATCAAATATTGGCGTTACCTGAAGTGCTGATGAGTAGCAATTATAAAAAACTCGAAGCGTAAAGGTAGGCTCTGGTCGGCAGCTCAACTGGAGGATATGATGAAACAGCCTACCAATGCTTGCGTAGGCTTTCGATGATCGAGACATCGAAAACTCCATTAATACAAGGACGAAAAATGGTAATCATACAAATACCCAGCACAGGCGTATGGGGTTACGCGGTAAGTCTTGATAAGCATAAAATACGGAGTGTCCCTATCGGCGAGAATGAATATGGGCATATGCAATTCGATACCCTGAGAACGGATATAGGAGAAGCTGTTTATCAGCTTAAATATAAAGGTGACTTTGCCCAAGTCGATTTCTTAGCCGAGTCAATAATTGAAGCGTTGCAAGACAACAGATTCCCGAAGATACATATAGTAATCCCTATGCCCGCAAGCAAAATACGCGCTAACCAGCCTGTATATGCTGTTGCTAGCAAAGTGGCTGACATGTTGGGCGTTGTTTATAGCGACAGTACGCTAGTTAAGGTTAAGTCCACTGGTGCTATGAAAGATTTGAAATCGTATGATGATAAAGTGGCTGCACTGGAAGGGTGCTTTGAAGTTAAAGAGAATCTTAATGATTCAAATTGGAATGCGCTGATAATTGATGATCTTTATGACTCAGGTGCTTCTATAGAAGCAGCTTGTACGGCATTAAAGAAATACGCTAAAATATTCAGTATATCGGTTATTGTTTTGACGCGGACGGGCTGAATGAAGAATTTGTTTATATCCGGATCAATTAAAATTAAAAGGCTAGATGAGGTAGTTAGATCTAGGCTGGATAATGTTATTTCTTCGGGAATGACCGTTTTGATTGGTGATGCTGGAGGGGTTGATAAGTCTGTTCAGCAGTACCTTTTAATGAATGGTTTTTCTTCGGTGAAAGTCTATTGCACAGGAAAAACACCTAGAAATAATGAAGGAGGGTGGCCTGTCGTATGTGTAGACCCTCCTATTGAATCAAAAGGAAGGGACTACTATGTAGCGAAAGATTTGAAGATGGCTGATGATTCTGATATAGGGCTTATGATTTGGGATTGCAAAAGTCCAGGTACACTTAGTAATGTCATGCAGTTACTAAGACAGAAAAAGAAATCTGTGGTCTATGTTTCTTCAAAGAAAACATTCTTGACAGTAACATCAGAAACAGATTTCAAGACATTAGTCGATCAGATGGAGCTTGAAGATTATATTTCTGTAGACAAAAAAATATCCTTTAGCTCAATATTAAATTTTCAACCAGTAAACGGTCTGACAGACGAGCTATTTGATAAGGCTGAAGGCTTGCAACGATTGATCGCTAGTCACCAGGCTGAAATCGTTAGTCATGAAAAAACCATTGCGGAGTTAAAGCGGCAGTTAGAGCAATTACGTGAGCCGATGGATGATATGTTTTCAGCGCTGTAGTGTGGTCCTCGCAATGCGACTACTTGAATTGTCCCAGATTTCCTAGATGCATCCGAATAGCAGCTTCTGGCCGCTCTCTGCCGGTCACTACAGGCGGGAGTTGGCTAGTTACGTCAGTCGCCACTGGACGGCTCTCACACAAAAACAGACTCTGGACAGGGCCTAACAACTTCGTAATTTACAATGGCACCCGACACAAGCGGCGGTTAATGTTCAGAAATTTTTTCCGTCAGCTTATAGTTTGGTATCATTGTGATATATAGCAGCGCGGAAAGAGAAACAATCGGTTTATGTATATGCCTCGAAGCAATTGGAGATATTGTAAATCAAGCACTCCTGATGTTTCGCGAGGTGTCGAGTTTTCCCGGAGAAGCAGAAGTGCTCTTCCATTCGAATACGGGCCTTATCAAAATCCCCCAAGCGTCAAAATCATTGTAAAAGCAATAATTGTTGACACTGAAAACTCAATGATAAACATTTTTAGATTAAATTTTTTACTTCGATCAACTAGCGGGAGGAAAATTTCTTCAATTTGCGGTTTGATTTTGGCGCTAATTTTTATGTGTTTTAGTATCTCCGCATCAATCTCGTGCTGAATCGCGCTCATAGAATCTTTTTGGTTTCGCACCAAAATATCCATTAATACCCCGAATATTAGAACCCCAAATATCAAGCTTATCTTTGAGATGTCAAACCCGGCGCCGCTCTTAAACTGAGTGCCAACAAAAATAAATGCCGCAGGAATTGCTAGCAATTGATTCTGCATTTCAGAAATAAGTTTATTGATTCTTATATGAAAGTCTAACTTTTCCTTAGTTGCATCCTCGAGAATTTTCTCATAAGAAAACTCGCTTACATATAGCGCATAGCCATGTTCCACTGAGCGCGAAAATGCTGTAAATTTCTTGAGCAGCAAGGCAAAAATTTCATCGGCTGCACCTCCTCCGACAGCCTCCTGAAGGCTGGCTTTTATAATTGAGTGACGTTGATTCTTATGCTTATCAGCATCTTGGAGGAATAGCTCAACCCCTTTGATGTCCTCCTCTATCAGCGTAACGTTTAAGTCGGAATAAATGATAAACATTTCTAATTTTTTCTTGCCCAAGTATATTAACTTGCGGCTAGAGGCATCAGGATCAACGTAATCAGCCGCCAATTCAAGAGCGCGCGCAACTCTAACGATATTTGCGTAATTTTCCCGGTGAGCCTGAGAGCTACCTTTTAGTATGAAATACTCAGTAGGTGGATCCCAGGAAAAGCTTCCAGTCGTTAGTAAATCCGTCCAGTCTTCAGCATAAAATGCATTAGAAGTTCTAGGCACATCTACAGAAATATTAACCCTGTCACCGTCAGACCGCCCAAACACTTTTGTACGATCAAGAAAGTGATTCGAGGATTCCAGATTTTTAAGGATTGCACGTAATTCAGCTGTCAGCTGAAAATCGCCGTCAAGGCTCCCGTCGGTAAGGGAGGGAGTTCCCATTACCTCAGTAAGTCTGACGCATGCGGCAAGCCATTCATCTTGAGTCATTGTCAGTTACTATCGAGTTCGTCTTTAAGCTCTTGAGGTAGCTGTTTAATTAATAGCTCACCCTTGACTTTATCATAGACTACGCGCTTTCCCAACAAAGATCTATTGAAGTTAATCGTCAGATCTTTATCTTTGCCTCCAACACGCTTCAGATGTTTATATGCATCCTTAATTGGATCAAAAGAATCGGGCACAGCCAGTAGGTTGTCGTCTATATACTTGATAAATGCTGTTGGGTCTTTTTCATTTATTCTAGTTGCGAGTGCGGCCAAAGAAATAGGTTGCCCTTCTTTTTTCTTCTCTTCACAGTAGAAAAATACTTTTTCTTTTATTTCATTTGCTTGTTCAAGGGTTAGTTTTAGGCTGTCGCAATAACCTTCAACAGCCAGGACTAATTCGTTAGTCTGTGCTTTTGCATCTTCGAATTCATCGCAGCCTATAAAATCTCTAAAGTATTTAGTTGGTTGCGAGTTGCTTGCTTTTTTTACAAAGGATATATACTTTCCATCCGCCGCTCGCCAATTAGCGACGTTGATTCTAGCCGCCTCATGCAGGTGGTCGATGTCTAAGTTTATATTTTCCATTACATCTAAAGTTATCTCGTCAATGCCTGTTCCGGGCTTTATCTTAAGTTGCATTATAAGCAGAAAATCTGACTGGTTGAGCTTGTAATGGCAAAATAGAATGTATCCGCCAGTGGCAAGAGCTTCCTTGGTCATCTGCGCTTTCAAGATATCCATCGCAGATATAGAGAAAGTCATGAAGTCGCATGAGTTGGTTAGATATTTATCAAGTTGATCAGAAAAGGGGTACGCAATTACACTCTTCTGAAAAACTGCATAACCTTTCGAACTTGTTTTCCGAAATGCACTAACTGCGCCGCCAAGCAGATCAATGACGGCTTGATCTTTGGTGTCAAACAAAGTTTTTCGTGGTGTGATTGTGACGACTTTCGTTTGCTTGGAATCTTTGTGAATTTTGTGAAGAATGCTGGATAAAATATCCATTTGCTTTCCTTTGCCATTAATTCAAAAGCAGCAATATGATGGCACCTCGATACCATGTCAATCAGACCTTGGCAATAGATGCTCAAAATTCTTAACGTTCACGCGCCACGCGCCGCTAAAACGGTGTATCCGCATTTTTCGCATCTGAGTCGCCCGGATTTTGTAGGCACAGCTTCGACTGAAAATCTTCTTATGGCAAATTTCTACCCGTCGCTACCCTCAGATGCGGAGGGTTGGGGCTGGCGGTACGTTAGACATTGAGCCTTGGGGTGGGGTGTTAGTGTTAAATGCAGCCAGCGATACAGTTGCCGTAACTGAGGTTTAAGATCTCAGCGATACGAGGCGGCCGGGTTGGATGAAGGGCGTTAACCGAGGCGATAATGCCAGGTAGCGAGCCAAGTGAGGGAGCTTACTTACATCGGTTTGACCGAAACCACTTCCACAAACCTATATTTTTTTCTGGCCGTTTTAGTAGCTTCTTGCTCAGCTACTAAGGAACTCAGCGTATCGGCCTCATGCACCATCTCGTGCATCTTGCCTTCAAATTCATTTCCTACCCGTAGTGTGACTCTCAGCCTCGGCGTGAAGCCTTTTGAGATTATCTGTTTCTTCGCTGCCTTTATCTGTTGCACTATCACGACGTCCGGAATGGTGTCTTGTACGTGTGAGTTAATTGCCGGCACAGGAAACTCAGACTCACCGAATAGCGCCCGGCGCATTTCTTCTTCCGTCAACTCTGTATTCATACCATTTCTCGAGAGTGGGCCATTTATAGCGTTACTGATTCTATCAGCGTGTCGGTCTCTGTGGGCACTGGGTCCGACGTGAAGCGGCAGACGACCACCGGCAAGCGTCAGAGTCTAGCCGGTAGTTTCGGATACAGGGCTAATTGATACTGCATGCTTGTGTTGCCGCGGCTTCACATTTAGGCTTTGCTTCGTCGCGGTCAATCCCGCGATCGGGCGTCAGAACCTGAATCAAAACCAAGGCGCGGTTTCTTCCATGCCGCACAGTCAGCACTTCGAGTGCTAGCTGCTGCTTTTCTATGGCGGACCGTGCGGGGCAGGCTTCGGCCTGGCCGGTTCCTTGGTTTCCGGTTTCTGACCCCCGTACGGTTTGCCACCCTAAGCCGAGTCAGAACGGTGGATGGCATTCCTTAATCAAACCAAGGAGATAAGGAAAATGCCCTGTCCCCCTTTTAAGCTCGTGCGCCACCCTGGCCGTTTGTTTCGTACTTCAAACTATCTCGGAGGACTCCGTGATGTTTGATCTCTCGCTTCTAATCGGCTTACCCAAACCCCATACCATCGATACAGCTTCGCTTACTCCTGAAGATGCCGCGATTAAACTACGGCAGGCTGCCACGCTTCGGCTTAATGGAGCACAGAGTATTCTGCTTCATTTTCCGCAGGACGTTGAGCTGGCTGTAGAGCTGCTGGATGATGCCGCCGTATTGTACGACAAGGCGTTCCGGTACTTGACCGGCATCCCTGCTCAACGCGTTCATCAACAGATCGGTGAGTATGTCTCTGTCCCCTCCGCTGAAGGTTCTCCCGCGATCCAAACCCCGTGGGGCGATGAGTTCGCTCCGGCGATTAAGGATGGCGTTCGGTGTGCAGAGACCTGGCTTGACGGTTCATCATTACCGTTATGGTGGGCACTGGCGCAGAACCGAAAACGTCATCGTCCAGGGGATTTTCAGGAAGCGTTCGAGGCCGGTTTTCTGCTGCGTTTGCAGCAGACGCTGATCAACCTTCGAGAAGCTGATGCATCCCGACCAACAAGTTTCGATGCTTGAGGCGCTAATTGACGTTTGAGATTTTGCTTTTCCCGCCAAACCCTCCGATCCAGCGATCTTTGATCGCGCCGATCGGAGGGTTCACTCGCTTTTTCTCGAAGCCAACTCGTTCCACCCTTCCATTTCAAATTTGATTAGCTCCACGTCTTCTTTTACCCGAGTAATTGACCACGATCTCTATCGAGCGCAACGCAGTCTCAGCGTCAGACCGGAGCTTGTCGCGGGACTATGGTTAGAGAGGTGGCGACAGCGGCGACACCGGCGACAACCCATGCAGAACGGGGTCTGGAGCATGGCGACAAATGTGGCGACAGTCGCCACTTTTTGCCCACTTTGCCCGTGGCGCTTGACCGTCTTTTCGAGGAGGTATAACAATTGGCGCACGGAACGCTGTCGTTGACAGCACCTGCCCAGGTAGCCAAAACCTTCAAGGCTACGCCACTTGCGTGGTGGTTCTCCCAAAGTGCGATTAGCATCCGGCGGCTCGCACGGTCACTCCCCAAGAGTGATGGATGCCTACTCGACTGATCTGCCCACTGCGGCAGACGATGGACCTTCCTCGCTGCGCTGCAGCAACCTCACCTTTCGGCACACTTCGCTGCGCCAGACTGCGCCCGTCTCTTTCTCCCGGAAAGAGACGGGCGCTCGTACCATTGCTGCAAGCCACGTCGTACTGGGCATTGCCGCAACTCTCCTCGTGACAATCGGCCTGACAAATCCGATTCGTCGCCATCCGCAACGACACAGACACCGGTGCCGCAGCCTATGGAAGGCTGCACCTGACTGACAGTCAGACATGCACCTGGTGCCTAGGTCTTTGCCTTCTCCCATCCAGGATCTCTAGGTGCCGAGCTCGTCAGTCGGCATCGCCTCCACCCGCCCGTATCTTCGGATACGTAAAGGAGGTCAGGTCATGGGTTCATGCCCTTGCTCCCGGTCGTAAGGAGCCGTTCGTTCCGCGTCAGTGAACACCTCACAGGCCGCAGGGGCCTAGATCCCTGATAACACTCAACAGCCGTGGCGGGACTACGTGAGGACAACCAGCAATGAACGAGGAGAGGGCCCATGCAGCAGTTAGATCCGAAGCTTGAACTACCACAACCACCTCGACCGCTGATTGAGTCGAATCCCGAGGCCCAGCCTTATCCGGTGCAGGCTCTGGGTGGGATTCTTGGGCCTGCGGTTGAGCGCATGGCCGAGGTCATCGGCGTGCCCCAAGCACTGGCCGCGCAATCGGTGTTGGCTGCCTCGGCGCTGGCCACTCAAGGACATTCGGGTTTACAGCTCGACGGGAGAAATTATCCGCTGTCGCTGTACCTGATTACGGTGGCCGCGTCAGGAGATCGTAAAACGGCGGCAGATCGATGTGCATTGCTGCCAGCACGGCAATGGGAGCGTGAACAGTGGCAGCGCTACCGCGAACAACTCGCCCGGTATCGTGTCGAGCAGCGACAGGCGCAGCGTATCAATCCTCCCGACCCTGAGTCCGCGAACGGGGTGTCGCTCGAAGCAGAGCCCTCAGCCCCTAGGCTGATAACCACAGACCCGACTATCGAGGCCCTGATCAAGGGGCTCTGTCATGACTTGCCGAGCATGGGCCTGTTCTGTGACGAGGGCGGACAATTCCTCGGTAGCAGCACCATGAGTCGGGATAACCGTTTGAAGGCGGTCACAACCTTGTCGTCACTCTGGGACGGTAGCCCGATAGATCGCGCGCGCTCCATGGTTGGTGAAAGCTTGCGAGCCTACGACCGGCGCTTGAGCCTGCATCTGATGCTGCAACCATATTTAGCCATGCAGTTACTCAGTGACCCGTTGCTGCAAGGGCAAGGCATTCTCGGCCGCTGCCTGATGACCTGGCCCACCAGTCTAGCCGGGCAACGTAGCTACCAGGCTGTCGACTTGTCCAAAGACGCCGCCCTCAAGCGCTATCATCACCGCCTTTCGGCTCTGTTTTATCAGCCTTGGTCACTTTCCGCTGACGGTGCCTTGCAGCTGTCAAAGCTGAGCCTCAGTCCGCTGGCGCGTCGTCGCTGGATTGATTTGCATGATGCTATCGAAGCTCAGCTGGGTGAGTTTGGCGAGTTGGCCAGCGTACGGCCCAGCGGATCAAAGGCCGCCGATAACCTGCTGCGCGTCGCCGGCATTCTTGCAGTTGTGGAGGAGAGCAGCGTCGTGGAGGTCGACCATATCCAACGGGCCTCGGCCTTAGTTGGCTACTACCTCACCGAGATCCAGCGTCTGACTGAGCAGGAGCCAGTGTGTCGAGTTAAGGAGGAGGCGGACCGGCTGTTGCGCTGGCTGCAGGTCAAAGATTGGAAGCGCTTTAGTATTCGAGACCTGAACCGCAACGGGCCCCGCTTTGCTCGTAAGAGCAGTCGCCATGCCACCAAGCTTTTAGTCGAGTTGCTTGATCATCAGTGGTTGATCACCGACGGCCACACCTTCGAGGTGCGCCATGTTTAATCTTGATGAAGCGCTACGCAACCATCTGGCTCAGCGCCAAAAGGGGCCGAAAGCGCGATTTGTCGCCGCTACTGTCGCCGCTTTGTCGCCACACTCAAAGCCAGGCAGGGCAAGGGTTGTCGCCGCTGTCGCCGATGTCGCCGATGTCGCCACCGTCCGTAAAACTATCACCTCGACGACCGCCATCATTCAGTGGTTGAAAGAGGAGGGCGCACATCTCTACGTCGCCGACAACACGCTGTGTTTTCGCCCGACTGATTGGGCTCAGATCCCCATCGTGAGCGCGCACTGGCGAGCCCTTTTGCATGATCTCGCTGCAGTCGATCAGGAACAGAAAAATGGCTCGGGTTGGTAAGCGATCTGGGCGCAATTTCGGTTTCGGTCGCCAGCTCAGCTATGCCGGACCGCAAGCCTTGAAAAATCTATTTGGCGACGGCCATTTTGCTACCGTCAAAGCCCATAGCGATCGCTGGCAGGCCTTTGTGCGTTGGTGTCGTTCCGAGGAAGGCCCGAGGCTCAATGACGCGCGACAGATCGACCGCGAGATCCTCATGCGGTACGCCACTCACATGCGGGAGCAGGTTGATCAGGGCAACGTCGGCATCGCCACCGCGCAGAACCGCCTGTCCAGCGTCAACCGAACGATGGCCGCGCTGCGCGGTGATCAGTACGTCAAAATCCCCAGTCCGAGCAAGGCGCTGGGCTTGCAGCGCTCAAGCGTGCGTAGTGAGGCTCCGCAAGGCCAAGACCGTGTGCAGGTCGAGTTGATCGCACGGGCACTGTCAGAGCGAGGTCAGCAACGTGTGGCCGCAATTGTGCATCTGGCCCGGGATACTGGTATGCGCTTGCGTGAGGCGATCCTGGCGGATCTGCCCCGACTGCAACGTGAGGCTCGGCAACTGGGCAAGATCAACATCCAGGATGGAACCAAAGGTGGTCGGTCAGGCTCATCAGCGCCGCGTTGGATCGCGGTCACTGATCAAATCCGTGGCGCCTTGGATAGGGCCTGGGAGGCTTCACCCAGTAGCAGTCGGAACCTGTTGGCCCCCAACGAGAGCTACAAAGAGTTTATGCAGTCAGTTGTGCGACCGGCACGGGACATCTTGCATGAGCATGGATTGAGAGGCTTTCATGAGCTGCGGGCGGCTTACGCCTGTGAGCGTTATGAGCAACTGACTGGCTTGAATACACCCGTCAATGGCGGTCGTGTTCATCGAGAAGATCGAGAGCTTGCTCAGCGTGCACGACAGCAGATCAGCCACGAATTGGGACATAACCGCATCGATGTGGTGAGTGCCTACATCGGAGGTCGGCGATGACGTCCGAGTTCGACATAGCGTTGTTTCTGCGCCCCGTGCTCAAAGGTGCACATGCCACGCGGCAACGGCACATTCGGCAAGCAGAAAGGATGCACGAGGTGATTCGTGAGCGTTGGGGTTGCGCGACTCCCTGGTCCTGGAGAGAAAAGCACGTGAGATGGTTTCTGGAGCACCACCTGCGATGCTCAGCTCCAGCTACCGTCTACTACTACGACTTAACAGCAGGGTTGATCCGCCGCAGAAAGGCAAAAGTCGTGGTTGCTTGATAGACCTTTAAGCGTGAGCCCCTGATTATGGGAATGCGGAGCCTTCCCATAATCAGGGGCTTGGCTGAAGAGGCGCAGGCATACCAGAGATCTAGCGACTGTCGTTACTCCTTTCGCTCTGCTACACGACACGGATCGTAGCCGGTGTCGCGTACCTTTTGGATGCTCAGCGAATTGGTACGACATTGCGGTCCCTGGTTTGATTGATGGCCGATGCCGACAGGCTGCCGGTGGCCGCCTTCTGGATATGTTCACTCCACCACGCCATCATCGGACGCCGGCGTTCGATGTAGTCCGTCCTGTTGTAGGCGCTACGAACTTCGTCCTTGTCGACGTGCGCCAGCGCGACCTCGATCAGTTCCGGATCCCAACCATGCTCATTCAGGATTGTGCTCGCCATCGAGCGCAAGCCGTGGCTGACTAGACGGTCCTGAAAGCCCATGCGCTTCAACGCCATGTTGGCGGTCTGGCTATTGGCATGGGTGCGGGGATTTCTATCTGAGGGGAACACGTACTCTCTGTTACCACTGAGTTGCTTGAGCGTCTCCAGTAACGAAAGTGCCTGATCGGTAAGGGGGATTGTGTGCGGGCGACGCTTTTTCATGCGCTCTGGCGGAATGGTCCAAATGCGCTTGTCGAAGTCGATATCTGCCCATCGTGTGGTGGCTGCTTCGGCAGGGCGGGTCATCGTGTGCAACTGCCATTCGATCAGGCAGCGGGTCGTGCGTTTGATGCTGGCATTCGCGATTTCCATCATGAGCTCGGGAAGCTCCTCAGGTGGTAGCGCAGCCATGTTCTCTTTCTTGGGTTTCTTGAACACCGCCCGAATTCCATTGAGCGGGTTCGCAAATATCAGCCCGGAGTTGACCCCATAGGTCATGATCTCGTTGAGTCGTTGACTCAATCGTTTCACGGTTTCGAGGCTCCCTTTGGCCTCGATCGGGCGAAGGATCTTGATAACCATCGGAGCAGTGATTTGAGAGAGCGGCGTGGTTTTCATGCTTGGGAAAACATGGAGTGTCAGCGATCTCCAAATGTCTTCGGCGTAGGCTTTGGTTACGGAGTCTTTTTTCAGCTCGAACCAGGCGGTGGCCACCTTCTCGAAAGTGTGTTCAGTCTCAGCAAGTTTGGCTTGCCTTACCTCATCACGCTGGGTTTTGGGATCAGTGCCTAAAGCGAGCAGCTCACGCGCCTCTGCGGCTTTCTTTCGGGCGTTGGCTAGCGAAAGGTCGGGGTATGGACCAAGCGCCATGTTGATACGGCTTCTGGTCAGGGGCTCGCGGTAATTGAAATTCCACATCATTGAGCCGCTCGCGCGGACTCGAAGCTGTAAGCCATCGCCGTCGCTGAGGACGAAATCTTTACCAGTTGCCTTGACTGCCTTGAGCTGGCGATCGGAGAGGCGGGTTGCGTTAGTAGGCATGGGGCTACCTCCAGCACCGTTTTGGTATCCTGAAAATAGCATTTGGCAGTCCGGGATACCACCTGGGATACCAAAGCGGCTGGAACTCAGAAACTCTCCAAAGCTCCCATAAGCGCTGAAACCCCTGTATTTACTGGATTTCAGGCACAAAAAAAGACGTCCGTGGACGTCTTTAGATGATGAAGTGGTGGAGCCGGGGGGAATTGAACCCCCGTCCGCCAGTACTCCGCTGTCGGTACTACATGCGTAGCCGTGTCTATTAAGTTAACCCTCAGCGACCCGACGGGCAGGGTGCTTTGGGCGAGTTGTGTAAGTTTTAGCCGCTTCGTCCACAACGTACTGCACGGCGATTCTGTTCTATATGACAATCACTTTGGGTTTACAGACATCCCCTGATGATTGCTGGACCCGAAGGTACCAGAAGCTCAGGATCTAAGGCTGCTTACGCAGCGAGAGAGAATTCCTGGCCGTAGGTTTCGTCATTGGCAACTATAAGTAGTTGCAACAGTGGATTTACGACTTCTGTTACCAAGTCGGCATGCACCTAAAGTTTCGCAACCGGCGTCGAATCCAAAGCGGCCCCGAACCTGCTGTGTGTAACCAGCAGGTAAGCGAAGTGTACGCCAATACGCGCGGCGAGTCGACCTTCTGTCCTTACCTGCATGTTATCTGGCCTGGCCCTAATGGCTATTCATGTGGCTTTGAATGTCCTGAAGCGCTTGCTGCGCCAGGGAAACACACTCTCTGTCGTTGTTGGAGGCGTGGGCGGCCTTGGCTTGTTCGGCTTTGGTGACGACGACACCTTTGGTGGCGGCGTCCAGCGTGGCTGCGCTGGACAGCTTGCTGTTGACCTCTTGGAGCTTCATTACGCATTGATCGCTATCGTTTGAGGCGTATGCGGAGGAGGCCAGCATTGTTGCAGCGATGAGCAGTCCAGCCAGGGCGGAACGCTTCATGGGTATCTCCTGGAACGGGGGTGGGGATGGGCCACGCTGATTGGGGCTTAACAAATGGACTGTGAAGGCGTGCAAGGGTTCTGTTTTTGCTGGCGATGGGGTGAAAGATTTTTCCGGGAGGCGGGTGCGAAAAAGGGACAAGAAGCGCCTGATGCCGGTCAGTTAAGACCGCATGCAATCTGTTGCAGCTGCCGAGCTCGCGAGGGCTGCGTCAGGCTGCGAAGCAGTCGTGAGTCTGCCTGATGCTCCGCAAGCTTAGGGTTTACATGGCTCACAAGGCCAACCCGAAGGTTGGCCTTGTGCTGGATTACTTCCCGCCTTTGTTAGCGTTCTTGAGTTGCTGGATAGTTTGTTCAGTCTCGGCTATGCAATCATCAGTCCCTTCCTTGGTGCCTTTTGCCTGATCGGCTTTGGCTTTCGTGACGCTTTCCATTACCTGATCAGTCATCTCTGGAGGAGTCTGTGCCTTGGCATTTTCGATGGTTTTCAAGTTGACCGCACAGAGGTCTTCGACCGCAAACGAGGGGGAGGCCAGCATTGAGGCAGTAACGAACAGACCTAACAGTACAGAGCGTTTCATGAGTATCTCCTTGAACTGAGGGTCCAGGCATCGCTGGCCATCAGGACGGGCTGCCAATTTGAGGGGAAGTCCCGCGCTGCGGGACTTGATCGGTGGACTGTGGCAGTACGTCAGGGTTCTATTTTTCTTCAGGTTGCCCTGGCCTGAGTGACCCGATCCACCAGATAGACCAGCCCGTGGTAGTCGATTCCACCGTGTTGCGTCAGACCGATCTCACAAGTGCGGCTGGTGGAAATCCCTTCGCTGCATTGCTGTACTGCGTCCTTGAGCGTGCGTAACGAATGCGCGTTCAGTTCCGGCGTGGTAAAGCCCTTGTCGCCAGCGAAACCGCAGCAGTGAATGCCTTCCGGAATGACCACGTTTTTACTGCATTTGCGCGCCAGATCGATCAACGCCTGGCTCTCGCCAAGATGCTGGGTACTGCACGTCACGTGCACTGCGATCGGTGCTTCCTGAGGGGTAAAGTCGAGACGATCCATCAAGTGAGTGCGGATGAATCGCACCGGGTCATACAGGTCCAGTCGCACGTCGCTCAGGTCTTGAACCAATCGCAAGGTGCAGGGGCTGGTATCGCAGTAGATTGGGTCGAGCCCGCCGCGGCTGGCGTGCAGCAGTGCGCCGATCAGTTCCTGGCGTTTGTGTTCGGCCTGTTCGGCGTAGCCCTTGGAGGCGAATGGCTGACCGCAGCAGAGGTTGTCCTGATTGTCTGGAAAGATGACCTGATAACCGGCTTTTTCCAGCAGGCCACGGGTTTTGTCGTACAGCGACATTTGCTCTTTATCACCCGCCGCCGGGCCCATGACCCGCGACACGCAGGCCGCGAGATACACCACCCGAGGACGTTCGTCCGACACGTTTGGGCTGAAGCGAATGGCCTTTTCCGGCTGTGGCATGGCGTTGGTCCATTGCGGAACCTGGCCTTTGGATAAACGCGTCAACCTTGCCGATAGCTTCGCCAAACGTGGCGCCCCCAGCAGCATCCGCGCACCGTTGGCCACGTGTAGGGTGAAGCGCGCGCCTTGCAACGCAGTGGCGAAATTGCCTTCAATCCAGTTGGCGGTTTTCGTATGGGTCGCGTTACGGCCACGGAGCTTTTTCACCAGCTCGCCGGTGTTGATGCCTACAGGGCAACGTTGTGCACACAGGCCCGTGGCGGCGCATGTATCGATGCCCTGGTATTCGTAGGCTTGCTCCAGTTCGGCGGTGTCTATGCCGGCGTGTTTCTTCGCCTGGATGTCGCGCCAGATCACGATGCGCTGGCGTGGGCTCAAGGTCAGGCCTTTCGACGGACACACCGGTTCGCAGAAACCGCACTCGATGCACTTATCCACAATCTCGTCGGCGGCCGGCAACGGCTTCAAGTGTTTGAGGTGAATCTGCGGATCGTCGCTGAGCACCACGTCCGGGTTGAGAATGCCGTTGGGGTCGAGCAGGCGTTTGAGCTGCCACATCAACTGGTAGGCGTCGCTGCCCCATTCCAGTTCGACGAAGGGCGCCATGTTGCGACCGGTGCCGTGTTCGGCCTTCAGCGAACCGCCGAATTCCACGGCCACCAACTGCGCCACGTCGTCCATGAATGCCTGGTAGCGTGCGACTTCTTCCGCGCTGTTGAAGCCTTGGGTGAAGACGAAGTGCAGATTGCCTTCCAGAGCGTGTCCGAAAAGGATCGCTTCGTCGTAGTGATGTTTGTCGAACAGCTCGATCAGGCGATTCACGCCGATGGCCAGTTGTTCCACCGGGAAGGTCACGTCTTCGATGATCACCRTGGTGCCGGTTTTGCGCACCGCGCCGACGGCGGGGAAGGTGTCCTTGCGGATCGCCCAGAGCCGGGCGTTTTCCACAGGGTCTTCGGTGAAGTCGACTTGTTTTTCCACTGGGAAGTCGGTCAGCGACGCCATGATCTGCGCCAGTTGTTCCTGCAGCAAAGTGGAAGAGGCAGCGCGGGATTCGATCAGCAGGGCGCAGGCGTTTGCCGACAGTTGTTGTACAAAAGCCGGCATGCCGGGCTTGTCCTGCACCGAGCGCAGGCTGCGACGGTCCAGCAGTTCCACGGCCGACACCGGTTGGCTTTTCAGCACGGTCACCGCGTTACAGCAGGTTTCCACATCCGGGAACACGATCAGCGCCGACGCCTTGTTCGGATGATCAATCACTGTGTCGTAGGTCACCGCGCTGATGAACCCGAGCGTGCCTTCGGAACCCACCAGCAAGTGGCTCAAGATATCCACAGGCTCGTCGAAATCCACCAGGGCATTGAGTGACAGCCCGGTGGTATTCTTCAGACGGTATTTGTGGCGAATTTTCGCAGCCAGTTCGGCATTGGCGCGGGTCTCGCGGCCCAGTGTCGCCAGGCGCTCCAGCAATTCGGCGTGACTCTTTCGGAACGCCGCAACACTGCTGGCGTCTTCGGTATCGAGTCGGCTGCCATCGGCCAGCACCAGACGAATGCCGGCCAGGGTGTGATAGGTATTTTGCGCTGTGCCGCAGCACATGCCGCTGGCATTGTTGGCGACGATGCCGCCGATTTTGCAGGCATTGATCGACGCCGGATCCGGACCGATCTTGCGTCCGAACGGTGCCAGCCAAGCATTGGCCTGGGCGCCGATCACGCCCGGTTGCAGACGGATTTGCGTACCCTGGGCACGGATCTCGCGACCGTTCCAGTTATCCCCCAGCACGATCAGCACCGAGTCACTGATGGCCTGGCCAGACAGGCTGGTGCCGGCGGCGCGGAAGGTCACCGGGACGTTGTCCCGCTGCGCCAGTTTGAGCAGCGCCACCACTTCGTCTTCGGACTCGACGCGGATCACCAGTTTTGGAATCAGCCGGTAGAAACTGGCGTCGGTACCGAAGGCCAGGGTCGACAGCGGGTCGTCGAAACGTCGTGCTTCAGGAATCAGTTGCTGCGCATCTCGCAGAAAAGCCGCCGGTAGACTCATTGGTCCTCCAGGATCAGCACCACCAGGTCTTTCGGACCGTGGGCGCCGTAGGCCAGCACTTGCTCGATGTCGGCAGTCTTCGATGGGCCGGACACCAGCAAGGCGTTGGTCGGCATGCCTTGGGCCCATTCGAATTCCTGTTGCACCTGATAGAAGTTGTCGCGGATTTCACTGGCCTTGAGCAGGGCGAAATGCACCGGCGGCACCAGGCTCATCAAGCGCGGTTCTTCCCGCGTCGGCCAGAGAATCAGGCTACCGGTCGCGGCGATCGCACCGAGGGTGGTGGTCAGGCTGGCCGGGGTGTCGTTGAACAACTCGGCTTTCCATTCCTCGACCGGGCGGTTGTAGGCTTTGAGCGCAGGCAGGCCAGGACTTTTCGCCCAGTGCTCAGTGATGCGTTGCCCGTGAGGCGTGGTCGGCGCAATCAGCAGGCTCGGCAGCTGGCGATCCCGCAGCAGTTGCGCGAGTAATTCGGGCCAGCCTTCTCTGGATGTCAGATGGATTTCGGTGTGCACCGCTTCCATCAGTTTGCGCAGTTGCGAGATGCGTTGTTCCGGCGTGTAGGTGTAGGGCTCGGTCACCAGTTCGACATCGAAGTTGTCAACCACCGGCGTGGTGCCCGTCAGACTGTTGCGCAACTTGGCGAGGATATTTTGTTTGGCGCTCATCAACGGTCCCCTTGTTTGGCCAGATGCTCGCGGGCCATGTCATGCAGTGAGCGGGCCGCGGGTTTCGGTGCGCTGTGGTTCTGGGTCCATGGGCCGACGTTGCTCGGTGTCAGCGCTCGCAGGCGAGTGGCGAAGAAGCTGAACAGGCGATAAAGCGTTGGCGAACTGTTGAGTCTGGCCCAGGCGTTCCAGATAAATCGTTCTTTGCGCGAATACTTGCTGCCCTGACCGCGCATCACTTGATGCGGGCTGTCCGGCGCTTTGACGTTCTCTTCCCGCAGGCGACGCAGCAATGCAGGGATCGGAATTTTTACCGGGCAGACTTCACCGCAAGCGCCGCACAATGACGACGCACTCGGGTGGTCGGGGACTTTCGCCAGGCCGACCATGTGCGGGGTGATGATTTTTCCGATAGGCCCAGGGTAAACCTCGCCGTAGGCATGACCGCCGATTCGGGTGTAGACCGGGCAATGATTCATACAGGCGCCGCAGCGGATGCAGTTCAGGGTCTGGCGTAATTCGCTGTCGGCAAATGCCTGGCTGCGACCGTTGTCCAGCAGTACCAGGTGCACTTCCTGTGGGCCGTCGAGTTCATGTTCCTTGCGCGGGCCGGAGATCATGTTGACGTAGGTGGTGATCGGGATGCCCAGGGCCGAGCGGGTCAGCAGCGACAAGAGCGGGACCACGTCGCGCAGGTTTTCCACGACTTTTTCGATGCCGGTGACGGCGATGTGCACCGGCGGCACCGTGGTGGTCATCCGCCCGTTGCCTTCGTTTTCCACCAGCAGCAAGGTGCCGGTTTCGGCCACGGCGAAGTTGACGCCGGAGACGCCAATGTCGGCTTCGAAGAATTTCTGCCGCAAGACTTTGCGACCGATCTGAATGAGTTGGTCAACGTCCTTGGTGTACTCCACGCCAAGTTTGTCGTGGAACAAGGACGCGACCTGACCGGCATTCTTGTGGATCGCCGGCATAATGATGTGTGAAGGCTTCTCGTGGTCGAGCTGGACGATGTATTCCCCCATGTCCGATTCCAGGCATTCAATGCCTTGAGCTTCGAGGACATGGTTCATCTCCATCTCTTCGCTGACCATCGATTTGCCCTTGATCACTTGCCGCCCCTCGTGAGCGCGGATGATCGATAAGACGATGCCATTGGCTTCGTCCACCGTTTCCGCCCAGTGCACTGTCACACCGTTGCGGGTCAGGTTCTGTTCAAGCTGCTCGAGCAGGTCGGGCAACTTGGATAACGCACGGGCGCGGACGGCATTGCCCAGCGCTCGCAAATGTTCTCTTTCGTGGGCATCGCTGAAAGACGCTGCCCGTTTGCTCATCAGTGAATCCATCGCGCTGCGAAAGTTGTTTCGCAGTTGTGTGTCAGCCAAAGCCTTGTGAGCCCGGCTGCGAAAATCTTCTTCTACGGCAACCGTAGGAATAATCGTGGAGCTGCTCATCGGGCACCTCCGGTTCGCTGCCAAAGGAAGCTGGCCAGATGCTGACCGCGCAACGCTTCCTGCTGTTTCTCCAACGAGCCATTGATGTTCATCAGGCAGCCGCAGTCGGCACTGAGTACCTTGTGCGCGCCAGATTCCTTCAACGCACGGGTCTTGTCAGCCACCATCGCACCGGAAATATCCGGCATACGGACGCTGAAAGTCCCACCAAAGCCACAGCATTCACTTTCGTGGCTGTGGTCGACTCGCTCCACGTTGCTCAGCTGCGCCAACAACTCACGGCCATGCAGGTGGGTGTTCATTTCACGGCGTGCCGAGCACGACGTGTGCAACGCCACTTTCACCGGTTCGCCGCTGTCCTTGAGCTGCACCTTGCAGACAAACAGCAGGAACTCGGCGAGTTCGTAAGTCCGTGCCGCGAGGGCCTGAACCTGTTTCAGCGTTTGCGGCTCGTCCTTGAACAGGTCGGCATAGTGTTCGCGCAACATGCCCGCGCAAGAACCCGACGGCACCACCACCGGATAATCCCCGGTAAACAACGCCAGTTGCGAGCGCGCCACGGTCCGGGCCTGTTCGGTGTAACCCGAGGTGTAGGCCGGTTGCCCGCAGCAGCTCTGCCCTTGAGGGTATTCGACACGAATGCCCTCGCGTTCCAGCAGGTGGATCGCGTCCATCCCGGCTTCGGGGTAGAACAGATCCACCACGCAGGTCCCGAACAGGTACACCCGTGACGGTTTTTCGCTGGGGTATTGCCGAGGTTCGGGCAGTGGCGGGGCGACGCGGGTCGCGTTCGGCACAGCGTTGTAAAAAAGCTCGCTCATCAGGCGTGTCTCCGGGTGGTCCCGGTTATCCGTCCGCTGAGGCTGCTGAATATAGAGAGAGAAGCTTTCAGCAGCCTTGCAGACCCGGTTGTGAATAGCTGACGCCGGGGGCGTAACCCAGCGTCGGTTTTTTCCGTGTGGCGTGTAGTGCTTAGTGCACCAGCATGCCGGTGAACCAGTAAGCCTGGGCCAAGGTGATCAGGCCGACGATCGTTGCAAAGAATAGGCTGTGCTTGAGGGTGAAGCGGAACAGATCCGATTCTTTGCCCACCAGCCCGGTCGCGGCGCAGGCCACGGCGATCGATTGCGGCGAGATCATTTTGCCGGTCACCCCGCCGCTGGTGTTCGCCGCCACCAACAGGGTGTCGTTGACGCCGATCTGGTGCGCGGTGGTGGCTTGCAGTGAACTGAACAGCGCGTTGGACGAGGTATCGGAGCCGGTCAGGAACACGCCGAGCCAACCGAGGAATGGCGAGAAAAACGGGAACGCCGCACCGGTGGCAGCCAACACCAGAGCCATGGTCGACGACATGCCCGAGTAGTTGGTGACGAAGGCGAAGGCCAGCACCATGCCGATGGACAAAATCGGCCAGCGCAGTTCGTAGAACGTCTCTTTCAAAGTGGTAAGACCAGTTTTAATGTCGACCTTCAGCACCAGCATCGAGATCAGCGCGGAGAAGAAAATCGCCGTGCCGGTCGCGGAAACCGGATCGAGTTTGAATACCGCCGGAATCGCTGTCGGGGTGGTAACGATCGGCGCGACCTTGATCACCATTTGATCCAGGTGCGGGATCGCGAAGTTGAACACCCAGCCATACATCGAGCCGCCGGCGGCAAACATCGCCTTGAACGGTTTCAGCGTCCAGATGGTGACCAGTACAGTGAGGATCAGGAACGGCGACCAGGCTTTGAAAATCTCCCCAAGGCTGTAAGGCGAAGCCACGGTGGTGCGCGGTTGGCCGAAACCACCGGTGCTGGCGACCACGGAAGCCGAGACGGCGCCGACGATGTGTGCGCCCGCAGCGCGTTTTGGCTGCCAGATTTTCAGGAACAGCGTCAGGGAAATCAGGCTGACCAGCGCCGAGGTGATGTCCGGCAGTTCCGGGCCAATGAAGTTCGAGGTGAAGTATTGGGTGATGGCAAAACTCAAACCGGCCACCAGCGCAGCTGGCCAGGTTTCCCGAACGCCGCGCAGGCCGTCCATCATGAACACCAGCCAGAACGGCACGAACAGCGACAGCAATGGCAGCTGGCGACCGGTCATGGCGCCAATCTTGAAGGCGTCGATGCCGGTGACTTGCCCTGCGACGATGATCGGAATCCCTAATGCGCCAAAAGCCACCGGCGCGGTATTGGCGATCAGGCACAGACCGGCGGCGTACAGCGGGTTGAAGCCCAGTCCAACCAGTAGTGCGGCGGTAATCGCTACTGGTGCGCCGAAACCGGCGGCACCTTCCAGGAACGCGCCGAAGCAGAAGCCGATCAGCAGCACTTGCAGGCGCTGGTCGTCGGTAATCGACAGCACCGAGCTGCGGATCACTTCGAACTGGCCACTCTTGACCGTCAGTTTGTAGAGGAACACCGCTGCCACGATGATCCACGCAATCGGCCACAGCCCGTAGGCAAAGCCATATCCAGCGGCGGCGAAAGCCATATCGACCGGCATCTGGAAAGCGAAGATTGCCACGGCAATCGACAACGCCAGGGTGATGCTGCCGGCCACATGGCCTTTGAGGCGGAACACGGCCAAAGCCAGGAAGAAAAATACGATGGGAATGACGGCCGCGAGTGCGGACACGCCGAGACTGCCGAGCGGGCTGTAGAGCTGTTGCCAGGTTTGCATATGGGGTGGCCCCTAATTGTTGTTGGTCAGGCACTGGTCAGCGTTCTTGGATAATTGGTAATACCAATTTACAATCGCTGTTGGCTAGGGTAAAAGCCTTGGAGGCGGTGTGTCAATTTGCCGCCCTAAAACTTTTGTCGAATGAGCGGTGCAGAACGCATCTGATCTGTTCGATCAAGCGTCGTCTGGTAGGTGCTGGCGCAGCGCCGATAGGCCAGAATAGAGAGCCCGGCGAGCCGCCGGGATCGTGGAGAAATGAGTGATGGGGTTTGATCAGATTCGGCAACGCCGTTTGTCTGACGATATTGTCGAGCAACTCGAGGGGATGATTCTCGAGGGCACCTTGAAGGCTGGCGAACGCCTGCCGGCAGAGCGTGCGTTGGCCGAGCAGTTCGGCGTGTCACGCCCTTCGTTGCGTGAGGCGATTCAGAAACTGGTGGCCAAAGGGCTGCTGGTCAGTCGTCAGGGGGGCGGCAACTATGTGGTGGAATCTCTGGGCTCGACGTTCAGCGATCCACTGCTGCACCTGCTGGAAAGCAACCCCGAGGCCCAGCGCGATTTGCTGGAGTTTCGCCATACCCTGGAAGCATCCTGCGCTTACTACGCGGCACTGCGCGCCACCGATGTGGATCGTGAGCGGTTGACGGCGGCGTTCGACGAGTTGCAGGACTGCTATTCGCGCCACGATGAAGTGAGTCGGGCGGAAGAGGGCGCGGCGGATGCGAATTTTCACTTGGCGATCGCCGAAGCCAGTCATAACGCAGTGTTGCTGCACACCATTCGTGGGCTGTTCGACCTGCTCAAGCGCAACGTGGTGACCAACATTGGCGGCATGTACAAACAGCGCGTCGAAACCCGTGACATGCTGATTGCGCAGCACCGGGAGTTGTACCTGGCGATTATTGAGGGGCGGGCGGAAGAGGCGCGAGAAGTGTCCAGTCGGCACATTTTGTATGTGCAGGAAGTGCTGGAAGAGGTGCGTCAGGAAGTGCAGCGCATGGCTCGGGCGGAGCGACGCAAGGGGATGTAACTTCCCAAAGCAAAAGATCGCAGCCTGCGGCAGCTCCTACACAGGGATTCGCGTTTCCCTGTAGGAGCTGCCGAAGGCTGCGATCTTTTTACAAGCACCACAAAACTCAAGCAGGAAAATTATTCTTCCTTGCCCTTGTTCCGCACCGCACGCTGCAATTCACGGCCGGCGTCGCGTTCGCGTTCGGTATCACGCTTGTCGTATTCCTTCTTGCCCTTGCCCAGAGCAATCTCGCACTTGACCATGTGCTTGCTCCAGTACCAGGACAGGCATACGCAGGCGTAACCTTTTTGCTGAACGGCAGCGGCCAGCTTCTCCAGCTCGCGCCGATTGAGCAGCAATTTTCGGGTGCGGGTCGGATCAGCGATAACGTGGGTGCTGGCCGTCGTCAGAGGCGTGATGTGGCTGCCGAGCAGCCAGGCTTCGCCATCTTTGAGCAGTACGTAACTGTCAACCAGTTGCAGCTTGCTTGCCCGCAGACTTTTTACTTCCCAGCCGGCCAGGACCAGACCAGCCTCGAACCGATGTTCGATGAAGTAATCGTGTCGCGCCTTTTTATTTTGCGCGATGGTCCCTGTTGGGTGTTTCTTCTGTTTAGCCATAGGGGCGGCATTATAGGGAGTTGCGCGCGAGTCGGCTACGGTGACGCTACGTGCTTGAGCAGGTTGATTGAATCCCGGACAATGCGGCCTCTTTTTTGAACGCTTGGGCGTGATAACGATGTCGACAGACAAGGTTTCTGTCCACGGCAGTTGGGCTAGCCGCTGGGTCTTCATACTCGCCGCGACCGGTTCGGCCGTGGGTTTGGGGAGTATCTGGAAATTCCCTTATATGGTTGGCGTCTATGGCGGCGGGGCCTTCGTGCTGATGTTCCTGGCCTGTATCGCGCTGATCGGTATGCCCGTCATGCTGGCCGAAACCCTGATCGGCCGGCGCGCGCGGCAGAGTCCGGCCAACGCCTTGAAGGTTCTGGCGCTGGAAGCGGGGCATTCGGCGAAGTGGTCCTGGGGCGCATTTGCCGGGATGATCACAGCGTTGCTGATTCTGTCTTTCTATAGTGTGGTTGGCGGTTGGTCGCTGGATTACATCATCGACATGGGCCGTGGCGACTTTCGGGGCGTGACGGCTGATCAGGTCGGCGCATACTTCGGTAATGTGATCGCCGATCCATGGCGCCTGACACTTTGGCACACGATTTTCATGCTGCTGTCGGCAGTGGTGATCGCCAAGGGTGTGGTCGCCGGGCTGGAGCGCAGCCTGCGGATCATGATGCCGTTGCTGTTCGTGATGGTGATTGTCCTGCTGGGTTACAGCATGACCACCGGCCACTTCATGGAGGGCGTGCATTTCATGTTCGACTTCCACCCGGACAAGGTGCTTGATGGCTTGCTGCCGGCCATGGGGCACGCGTTCTTCTCTCTGAGCGTGGGTGTTGGTTCGATCATGATCTACGGCGCCTACATGCCGAAGCACTCGTCGATTTCCGGAACAGTCGTCGGTGTGGCGTTGCTCGACACCTTCGTTTCGCTGTTGGCCGGTCTGGCATTGTTTCCGATTGTGTTCGCTGCCGGCCTGAACCCGAGCGAAGGCCCAGGCCTGATGTTCGTCAGCCTGCCATTCGCCTTCGGTAACGTAGCGTTCGGCCAGTTGATGGGCGTAGTGTTCTTCGTACTCGTGGCGATTGCGGCCTGGAGTTCGGCGATTTCCCTGCTCGAACCGATGGTGGCTTACCTGGTTGAGCGCACGAAAATCAGCCGCGCCTGGGTCACCTTCTGGCTGGCATTCACCTGCTGGTTCGTCGGCCTGGGTACCGTGTTTTCTTTCAATATCTGGAAGGAAGCCAAGTTTTTCGTGAACGAAGGCGGGGTGTTCCATCTCTACCAATGGGGGGCAGCCGGTGGCCTGGACTTCTTTGGTGTGATCGACTTCTTCACCTCGCGGATCATGTTGCCACTCGGTGGTTTGTGCTTCGTGGTGTTTGCGGGCTGGGTGATGGGGCGTGAAGCGGTGCGCGACGAGTTGTCGATCCGTAGCCCGGTATTGTTCGCCCTGTCCCTGTTTTTGATGCGCTATGTGGCGCCCATCGGCATTCTTGTAGTGTTTGCCGCCCAGCTGTGGAAGTAACGCTGACATGACGACACACATTCAACGTTCGGCCCTGCTGCCCTATTCGGCGCAAGCGCTTTACGACCTGGTCAACGACGTGGCCCGCTATCCGGAATTCCTGCCGTGGTGCTCATCGACCGAAATTCTGGAAAGCTCTCCTGAGTTCATGCGCGCCAGCGTCGGCGTGGCCAAGGGTGGGCTTAGTCAGCATTTCGTAACGCGTAATACCTTGGTGCCCGGGCGTTCGATCGAAATGAACCTCGAGGAAGGTCCGTTCAGCCAGTTGCACGGCGTCTGGGTGTTCAAACCGTTGGGCGAGAAGGCCTGCAAGATCAGTCTGGACCTGTCGTTCGACTACTCCGGGCCGCTGGTGCGTGCGACGTTGGGGCCTTTGTTTAATCAGGCGGCGAATACGTTGATGGACGCATTCTGCCAGCGCGCGAAGCAAATGCATGGTTGAGGCCGTGATCAAGGTCGAGGTGGTGTATGCCGCCGTTGATCGTCAGGTGCTGCTGAGCGTAACGGTGCCGGTGGGCGCGACGGTGCGGGATGCGTTGTTCAAATCGGGCCTGAATGGCGAATTCCCGGAACTGGATCTGGCCAGTTGTCCGGTCGGGATTTTTGGCAAAGTGATCGCTGATCCGGCCATTCGCCAGGTTCAGGCAGGCGATCGCATCGAGATTTACCGGCCGTTGCTCGCCGATCCAAAAGAAGTTCGGCGGTTGCGTGCAGCCAAAGCGGCCGAGGCCAAAGCCCGGAATCAGTGATTCGATTAAACGCCAGACAATAAAAACCCCGGACATGCCGGGGTTTTTATTGCGTCGCAAATTATTGCGGCGAGGTTTCCAGCGGTTCTGGAGTCGGGACCGGGACAGTTTCTACGTTGTCCACGTCCTTCTGGATCTGGTCCAGCAACGAGCCTGGCTTGACCGGTTTTTCTGGCTTCGGCTTCTCGGCGTTTCCTGCCGGCGCGGTCACGGTAGTGCCGCTGTCCTTGCCGAGAATGGCCTCGTCGCGGCTCACGCCCGGCATGAAATCGCCAGAGAGGCTGACAAGTTGGTCATTTGGGTTGAAGATAACGCTAATGCGTTCCTGTTGGCGTTCACCGCCACCGGGTTGCAGGCTATACAGGTAATCCCAGCGATCGGCATGGAACGTGTCGGTCAACAGAGGGTTGCCCATGATAAACCGTACTTGCCGACGGGTCATTCCCGGGCGCAACTGGTCTATCATGTCCTGCGTGACGACATTGCCCTGCTGGATGTCGATTTTGTAAACCCCGGGGAATGAACAACCGGCGAGTGCGAGCAGTCCCACAAAGGTGAAACTGGTTAGCAAGAGCTTGGTGTTTTGCATCGGTGGGCGACTTCCACTATCTTGGCTGGGACAACGTAAACGCCGATCATACCCGCATTAAGAGAAGCTGCGAAGCAGCATCGCGAGAAAGCTGACCATGGTTGAAAATAGCGAACTACGCAAAGCCGGCCTCAAAGTGACCCTTCCACGGGTCAAAATTCTGCAAATGCTCGATTCCGCCGAGCAACGCCACATGAGTGCCGAGGACGTCTACAAAGCACTGATGGAGGCTGGTGAGGACGTCGGTCTGGCCACGGTTTACCGTGTTCTGACCCAGTTCGAGGCAGCTGGCCTTGTGGTGCGGCACAACTTCGACGGAGGCCATGCGGTCTTCGAACTGGACGACGGCAAGCATCACGACCATATGGTCAACGTCGAGACCAGTGAAGTGATCGAATTCTTCGACGAAGAAATCGAGCGGCTGCAGAAAGCAATCGTCGACAAGTATGGCTTCGAGATGGTCGATCACAATCTTGTACTGTACGTGCGCAAGAAAAAGTAAGCATGTCGCGCGAACTTCAGGTTCGCGAAACGAACGAAGGCGACCTCAGGGTCGCCTTCGTGCTTTCTGCCCTTCTTAGATTTTCGCGGTAACAACCATTTTCTTCGCGTGAGCCAGGGACTCCTTGGTGAGGTCGATGCCGCCGAGCATCCGTGCCACTTCTTCGACACGATCATTCTTGCTCAGCTTGGACACGGCCGTATGCGTGGCATCTTCACCGCGGACCTTGTGCACAAATAGATGTTGATGCCCCTGCGCCGCCACTTGCGGCAAGTGCGTCACGGTCAGAACCTGCCCGCGCTCCCCGAGGCGTCGCAGCAACTGGCCGACAATCTCGGCGGTCGGGCCGCCAATGCCTACGTCCACTTCGTCGAACACCAGCGTCGGTACACGGGAGGTCTGTGCGGTGATCACCTGAATCGCCAGGCTGATGCGCGATAGTTCGCCACCCGATGCCACTTTTGCCAGGGCTTTCAACGGTTGCCCTGGGTTGGCGCTCACCAGCAGTTCCACTTGTTCGAGCCCGTTGGGCAGCAGTTCGTCGCTGCTGTTGGGGCGCAGCTCGATGGTGAAGCGGCCACCGGGCATGCCCAGGCGCTGGATCTCCTGTTCCACGGCGCTGGCCAGGCTGCTCGACGCTTGATGGCGCAGGTCACTCAATTCCTGAGCCTTCTCCTGATAATGACGGGCGTAGGAGGCCAGCTCATCGCCCAGTCGTTCGATGGATTCATCGTTGGCATTCAGGGTTTCGATTTCGTCGAGTAGCTTCTGTTGCATCTCGGCGACCTCGGTCGGCTGGATGCGGTGTTTGCGCGCCAGGGTGTAGATCGCATCGAGGCGTTCTTCCAGGTATTGAAGGCGTGCCGGGTCAGCGTCGAAATTGTCGAGAAAACGGTTCAATTCGCCCACGGCTTCTTCAACCTGAATCTGCGCGCTGGTCAGCAGGTTGCTGGCTTCACCCAGGGCGCCGATCGAATTGTTCACGCTCGATAGGCGATTGAGGCTGGCGGTCAGTGCGTTCAATACATTGCCGGAATCACTTTCGCTGCATTGTTCGACCACTTGCCGACAAATGCCCAGCAGGGTTTCCGCGTTGGTCAGGTTCTTGTGTTCCTGTTCCAGTTGCTCCAGCTCGCTTTCGCCGAGGCCGAGGTTTTCCAGTTCTTCGAGTTGATAGCTGAGCAACTGATGACGAGCGCGCTGTTCGTCGCCGGAGTTGGAGAGGCGTTCCAGCTCCTGACGGGTCTGGCGCCAGCGTTGGGCGGCCAGTTGCACCTGACGGGCAAGGTCCGTGGCGCCGGCGTACTCGTCGAGCAGGCGGCGATGGGTATCGGTTTTGAGCAGGGATTGGTGTTCGTGCTGGCTGTGGATATCGATCAGCAACTCGCCCAGGGCCTTCAGGTCGCCGAGAGGGCAGGGGGTGCCATTGATATAGCCGCGCGAACGCCCTTCAGCGGTGATCACTCGGCGCAGAATGCACGGGCCGTCGTTCTCGAGGTCGCGTTCGGCCAGCCAGGCGCTGGCTTCAGGGATGTCGATCAGGTCGAAGGTGGCCAGGATGTCGGCCTTGTCGGCCCCCGGGCGGACTACGCYGCTGTCGGCGCGATCACCCAGGGTCAGACCGAGGGCGTCGAGCATGATCGACTTGCCGGCGCCGGTTTCCCCTGTGATCACGCTCATCCCGCGATCGAGTTCGAGATCGAGATGTTCAACGATGGCGTAGTTATGTACGGACAGGTGCACCAGCATAAAGGCCGCTCCCAGGCTTTAGGTCTGGTTATTTATACAGTGTTTTGTTTCTGGCTGACAATGCCCCTGCTTAGGTCGATTTGCTTGATCGAAAGAAATATTTAGTGCGCTTGGGAATGAAAATGCAGCTGTTTTTTGTAGGGATAATCATCGAATAGCCCTTGAAGCTGAATTTTGCGACCCCATATACCGGGGCAGAAGCGTGAGTTGAGCTCGCGGAAGATATTGGAAGGAGAAATCTATGGCTGACGAACAGACAGTGGATACGCAAAATCTAGACGCCAACCAGGGCCCCGAGGCTTCGGGTGACGACCTGGCGGCTCGTGTACAAGTGCTCGAAGAGCAATTGGCTGGTGCGCAGGATCAGGCTTTGCGTGTAGCCGCCGATCTGCAGAACGTCCGCCGTCGTGCCGATCAGGACGTTGAAAAGGCTCACAAGTTCGCCCTGGAAAAATTCGCAGGCGACCTGCTGCCGATCATTGACAGCCTGGAGCGCGGCCTGGAGCTGTCCAGCCCTGACGACGAAAACATTCGTTCGATGCGCGAAGGGATCGAGCTGACCCTGAAAATGTTCCAGGACACCCTGAAACGCTATCACCTGGAAGCCATCGATCCTGAAGGCGAACCTTTCAATGCCTCGCATCATCAGGCGATGGCCATGCAGGAAAGCGCCGACGTCGAGCCAAACAGCGTGCTCAAGGTGTTTCAGAAGGGCTATCAGCTCCACGGTCGCCTGCTGCGCCCGGCCATGGTCGTGGTCAGCAAGGCACCTGCACCGGTTTCGCCTTCGATTGACGAGCAGGCTTGAAATTAGCCGCAAGGCCCCCATTTAGAAGTCAAGCGTTTAAGTGCTACCGCAGTCAGCCACCACTACTGCGGCATCCAAATCCAAAGTTTCGGGAGAGTGAACATGGGCAAAATTATCGGTATCGACCTGGGGACTACCAACTCCTGCGTCTCCGTGCTGGAAAACGGCAAGGCCAAAGTTATTGAAAACGCTGAAGGCGCGCGCACCACGCCGTCGATCATCGCTTATGCCAACGATGGCGAAATCCTGGTCGGCCAGTCGGCCAAGCGTCAGGCAGTGACCAATCCGCATAACACCCTGTACGCGGTGAAGCGTCTGATCGGTCGTCGTTTCGACGAAGAAGTCGTACAGAAAGACATCCAGATGGTCCCTTACAAGATCGTCAAGGCTGACAACAGCGACGCCTGGGTTGAAGTGAACGGCCAGAAAATGGCACCGCCACAAATCTCGGCTGAAATTCTGAAGAAAATGAAGAAGACCGCCGAAGACTACCTCGGCGAGCCTGTGACCGAAGCGGTAATCACCGTTCCGGCCTACTTCAACGACAGCCAGCGTCAAGCCACCAAAGACGCCGGCCGCATCGCGGGCCTGGACGTAAAACGTATCATCAACGAGCCGACCGCAGCCGCACTGGCCTACGGTATGGACAAGGCCAAGGGCGATCACACCGTGATCGTTTACGACCTGGGTGGCGGTACTTTCGACGTTTCCGTTATCGAAATCGCTGAAGTCGATGGCGAGCACCAGTTCGAAGTGTTGGCCACCAACGGTGACACCTTCCTGGGCGGTGAAGATTTTGACATTCGTCTGATCGACTACCTCGTCGACGAATTCAAGAAAGAAAGCGGCATGAACCTCAAGGGTGACCCGCTGGCCATGCAGCGCCTGAAAGAAGCCGCTGAGAAAGCCAAGATCGAACTGTCCTCGAGCCAGTCGACCGACGTGAACCTGCCGTACATCACTGCAGACGCTACCGGTCCTAAGCACTTGAACGTGAAAATCTCCCGCGCCAAGCTCGAAGCGCTGGTGGAAGACCTGGTTCAGCGCACCATCGAACCTTGCCGCATCGCGATGAAAGACGCCGGTATCGATGTCAGCAAGATCGACGACGTGATTCTGGTCGGCGGTCAGACCCGTATGCCAATGGTGCAGAAAGCTGTTTCCGACTTCTTCGGTAAAGAAGCTCGTAAAGACGTTAACCCGGACGAAGCTGTTGCCATGGGTGCTGCGATTCAGGGCGCTGTATTGGCCGGCGACGTGAAAGACGTTCTGCTGCTCGACGTCAGCCCGCTGACCCTGGGTATCGAAACCATGGGTGGCGTGATGACCGCGCTGATCGAGAAAAACACCACGATTCCTACCAAGAAATCGCAAGTGTTCTCGACTGCTGACGACAACCAGAGCGCCGTGACCATTCACGTGCTGCAAGGTGAGCGTAAGCAAGCCGCACAGAACAAGTCCCTGGGCAAGTTCGACCTGGCCGAGATTCCACCGGCTCCACGTGGCGTGCCACAAATCGAAGTGACCTTCGACATCGACGCCAACGGCATTCTGCACGTAGGCGCCAAAGACAAGGCTACCGGCAAGACTCAGTCGATCGTGATCAAGGCCAACTCCGGTCTGTCCGAGGAAGAAATTCAGCAGATGGTTCGCGATGCTGAAGTGAACGCTGAAGAAGACCGCAAGTTCGAAGAGCTGGCGAGCGCTCGTAACCAGGGCGACGCACTGGTTCACTCGACTCGCAAAATGGTCGCTGATGCTGGCGACAAGGTGAGCGCTGAAGAGAAGACTGCAATCGAAGCGGCAGTGGTTGCCCTGGAAGCCGCTGTTAAAGGCGACGACAAGGCTGCGATCGAAGCCAAGGTTGAAGAGCTGTCCAAGGTCTCCGCGCCAGTGGCTCAGAAAATGTATGCCGAGCAGGCTCAGCCGGCTGAAGGCGCTGCACCGCACGACGAAAAGGCTGAAAAAGCTGACGACGTTGTCGATGCTGAGTTCGAAGAAGTCAAAGACCACAAGTAAGTTGTTGGTCGCCCGGTTGACTGCCTTCAGGCGGTGACTGGTAGGATGTCGCCGCGCGGGAGCTTGCTCCCGCGTTGGCGTGTCTGGAGTTAGCGAATTTTTACAGCATGCGACAACCGTTCGGGTGCTGGTGGTATGGCCGGGAATGCTCCTGCTTTTCGAGCCGAAAGTACCGCATCGAATCAAAGACCAGGATCGTTGAATTGACGTGAGTTGGGTCCGGGCCTGTATTGGGGCTCAACGAGTTTGACGAGGCTCAGGAGAGGTTTGTCGAACGTCCTTAAGAGTGCAAAGACTTATGGCAAAGCGTGACTATTACGAAGTATTGGGTGTTGAGCGTGGCTCAAGCGAAGCAGACCTGAAAAAGGCCTACCGCCGCCTGGCAATGAAGCACCACCCGGACCGTAATCCCGATGACAAAGCGTCGGAAGATATGTTCAAGGAGGCCAACGAGGCCTACGAAGTGCTGTCCGATTCCAGCAAGCGCGCGGCCTATGACCAATACGGTCATGCCGGTGTCGACCCGAGCATGGGTGGCGGCGGTGCCGGTTTTGGCGGCCAGAACTTCTCCGATATCTTTGGCGATGTCTTCAGTGACTTCTTCGGTGGCGGTCGCGGCGGTTCCCGTGGCGGCGCTCAGCGCGGCAGCGACCTGCGTTACACGCTGGAGTTGAACCTGGAAGAAGCGGTGCGCGGCACGACCGTGAATATCCGCGTTCCAACACTGGTCAACTGCAAGCCGTGCGACGGCTCGGGTGCCAAGAAAGGCTCCTCGCCGATCACCTGCCCGACGTGCGGCGGTATCGGTCAGGTACGCATGCAGCAAGGTTTCTTCTCGGTACAGCAGACCTGCCCGCGCTGCCATGGCCAGGGCAAGATCATTTCCGATCCGTGCGATTCCTGTCACGGCGAAGGTCGTGTCGAAGAGTACAAGACGCTTTCCGTCAAAGTGCCGGCCGGTGTCGATACCGGTGACCGCATTCGTCTGTCCGGCGAAGGCGAGGCAGGTGCACAGGGTGGCCCGACCGGCGACCTGTACGTGGTGATTAATGTGCGTGAGCACGCGATCTTCCAGCGTGACGGCAAACACCTGTTCTGCGAAGTGCCGATCAGCTTTGTCGACGCAGCGTTGGGTGGTGAGTTGGAGATTCCGACCCTTGATGGTCGGGTGAAGCTGAAGATCCCTGAAGGGACTCAGACCGGCAAGCAGTTCCGTGTTCGCGGCAAAGGCGTTGCGCCGGTTCGTGGCGGCGGCGCTGGCGACCTGATGTGCCGTGTGGCGGTCGAAACCCCGGTCAACCTGGGGCGTCGCCAGCGCGAGTTGCTGGAAGAGTTCCGCAGCTCCCTGGCGGACGACAACAGTCATTCGCCGAAAACCACTGGTTGGTTCGAAGGCGTGAAGCGCTTCTTCGGCGATTTGTAAGGAGACAGGCATGCGACGTATTGCTGTGATGGGTGCCGCCGGCCGCATGGGCAAGATATTGATCGAGGCGGTGCAGCAGCGCGCGCCGCTGACCGGTCTGACGGCTGCCATCGTGCGCCCCGGCAGTACGCTGATTGGCGTGGATGCCGGTGAGCTGGCCTCGTTGGGGCGTATCGGTGTGCCGCTGTCCGGTAGTCTGGGCTCGGTGGCTGATGAGTTCGACGTGCTGATCGACTTCACGCTCCCGGAGGTCATGCTGAAAAACCTGGCCTTCTGCCGTAAGTCGGGCAAGGCCATGGTGATCGGCACGACAGGATTGGACGCCGCGCAGAAGCAGTTGCTGGCCGAGGCGGGCAAGGATATTCCTATCGTGTTCGCGGCCAATTTCAGTGTCGGTGTAAACCTGTCGCTGAAGCTGCTCGACATGGCGGCTCGTGTGTTGGGTGATGATGCGGATATCGAAATCATCGAGGCTCACCATCGGCACAAGATCGATGCCCCTTCAGGTACGGCGCTGCGCATGGGTGAAGTGATCGCCAATGCGCTGGATCGTGATCTGCAGAAGGTTGCGGTCTATGGGCGTGAAGGTCACACCGGTGCGCGTGAGCGTGAAACGATCGGCTTTGCCACTGTTCGCGGTGGTGATGTGGTCGGTGATCATACGGTGCTGTTCGCCTGCGAGGGCGAGCGACTGGAAATCACGCACAAGGCATCAAGTCGCATGACCTTCGCCAAGGGCGCGGTACGTGCGGCTTTGTGGCTGGACGGTCGTGAGCCAGGCCTTTACGACATGCAAGACGTGCTCGACCTGCGTTAAGATGCAGCTGAAACCGGGTTCAAACATAGCCTTTGAGCCCGGTTTTAAACCGCCAAGCGACGTCCTGTCGCATTCTCCGGCCTTTAGGGCTCATTGGCGGTAGACCAAAAATGCCTTTTTCTGTAAGCTACAGCTTTAGTGTGTCCACTAAAAGCGCGCAGAATAATTCGATGAAGAAGCGGGGTGACGTGTCCATACGTCACTCCGCTTTTTTACAACCTGCGATCGCCCTTTCAGGCTTTATTTACGGGAGGTCTTCTTGACTAAGCCAGCCATACTCGCCCTTGCTGATGGCAGCATTTTTCGCGGCGAAGCCATTGGAGCCGACGGTCAAACCGTTGGTGAGGTGGTGTTCAACACCGCAATGACCGGCTATCAGGAAATCCTTACCGATCCTTCCTACGCCCAACAGATCGTTACCCTGACTTACCCGCACATCGGCAACACCGGCACCACGCCGGAAGACGCCGAGTCCGATCGCGTCTGGTCCGCTGGCCTGGTCATCCGTGACCTGCCACTGGTTGCGAGCAACTGGCGCAACACGATGTCTCTGTCCGACTACCTGAAAGCCAACAATGTCGTGGCAATCGCCGGTATCGACACCCGCCGTCTGACACGCATCCTGCGTGAGAAAGGCGCGCAGAACGGCTGCATCATGGCCGGTGACAACATTTCCGAAGCCGCCGCCATCGCCGCCGCCCAGGGTTTCCCTGGCCTCAAAGGCATGGACCTGGCGAAAGTCGTCAGCACCAAAGAGAAGTACGAGTGGCGCTCGACTGTCTGGGACTTGAAAACCGACAGCCACGCGACCATCGACGCTTCCGATCTGCCGTACCACGTGGTTGCCTACGACTACGGCGTCAAGGTCAACATCCTGCGCATGCTGGTCGAGCGCGGTTGCCGCGTGACTGTGGTGCCAGCTCAAACGCCGGCGGCTGACGTTCTGGCTCTGAAGCCGGACGGTGTGTTCCTGTCCAACGGCCCGGGTGACCCTGAGCCATGCGACTACGCGATCCAGGCCATTAAAGACGTGCTGGAAACCGAGATCCCGGTATTCGGTATCTGCCTCGGCCACCAACTGCTGGCACTGGCCTCCGGTGCCAAGACCCTGAAAATGGGCCACGGCCACCACGGTGCCAACCACCCGGTTCAGGATCTGGACAGCGGTGTGGTGATGATCACCAGCCAGAACCACGGTTTTGCGGTAGACGAAGCGACCCTGCCAGGCAACGTTCGGGCGATCCACAAATCGCTGTTCGACGGCACCCTGCAAGGTATCGAGCGTACCGACAAGAGCGCCTTCAGCTTCCAGGGTCACCCTGAAGCCAGCCCTGGCCCGAACGACGTAGCGCCACTGTTTGATCGCTTCATCAACGAAATGGCCAAGCGACGCTAATCGCTCGCCCTGATGTAGCGAAGCCTGAGGGCGGTCCCGCAACCGGCGGCCCCCTCAAGGCTTCATAGATTGAACAAGACGGCTTGCCGACTGACCTGCGGATTTGAGTGACAACCCATGCCAAAACGTACAGACATTAAAAGCATCCTGATTCTCGGCGCTGGCCCGATCGTGATCGGCCAGGCCTGCGAATTCGACTACTCCGGCGCCCAGGCCTGTAAAGCCCTGCGCGAGGAGGGTTACCGCGTCATCCTGGTGAACTCCAACCCGGCGACCATCATGACCGACCCGGCCATGGCCGACGCCACCTACATCGAACCGATCAAGTGGCAGACCGTTGCCAAGATCATCGAGAAAGAGCGTCCGGACGCGCTGCTGCCGACCATGGGTGGCCAGACCGCCCTGAACTGCGCCCTGGACCTGGAGCGCGAAGGCGTTCTGGAGAAGTTCGGCGTAGAGATGATCGGCGCCAACGCTGACACCATCGACAAGGCTGAAGACCGTTCGCGCTTCGACAAGGCGATGAAATCCATCGGTCTGGACTGCCCGCGTTCGGGTATCGCCCATAGCATGGAAGAGGCCAACGCGGTTCTCGATCGTCTGGGCTTCCCGTGCATCATTCGTCCGTCCTTCACCATGGGCGGCACCGGTGGCGGTATCGCTTACAACCGTGAAGAATTCGAAGAAATCTGCGCCCGCGGTCTGGATCTGTCGCCGACCAAAGAGCTGCTGATCGACGAATCGCTGATTGGCTGGAAAGAATACGAGATGGAAGTTGTCCGCGATAAAAAGGACAACTGCATCATCGTCTGCTCCATCGAAAACTTCGACC
The DNA here is from genome assembly GCF_056406935.1 of Pseudomonas sp. P1_A1. Lineage (NCBI taxonomy): Bacteria > Pseudomonadati > Pseudomonadota > Gammaproteobacteria > Pseudomonadales > Pseudomonadaceae > Pseudomonas > Pseudomonas sp. P1_A1. Next base: position 88,071 of record NZ_JBFTZE010000009.1, read on the forward strand.
CGATGGGCGTGCACACCGGTGACTCGATCACGGTTGCACCCGCACAGACCCTGACCGACAAGGAATACCAGATCCTGCGTAACGCCTCTCTGGCGGTACTGCGCGAGATCGGCGTGGAAACCGGCGGCTCCAACGTCCAGTTCGGCATCTGCCCGAACACTGGTCGCATGGTGGTCATCGAGATGAACCCGCGGGTATCCCGTTCCTCGGCCCTGGCATCGAAAGCCACCGGTTTCCCGATCGCCAAGGTCGCGGCGAAACTGGCCGTCGGTTACACCCTCGACGAACTGTCGAACGACATCACCGGCGGCAAGACTCCGGCGTCCTTCGAACCGTCCATCGACTACGTCGTCACCAAACTGCCACGCTTTGCCTTCGAGAAATTCCCGAAAGCCGACGCACGCCTGACCACTCAAATGAAGTCGGTCGGTGAGGTCATGGCCATCGGCCGGACCTTCCAGGAATCCCTGCAGAAAGCTCTGCGCGGTCTGGAAGTGGGTGTTTGCGGCCTGGACGAGAAGCTCGACCTGAGCAACCCGGAAAGCATGAGCATCCTCAAGCGCGAACTGACCGTGCCGGGTGCCGAGCGTATCTGGTACGTGGCTGACGCGTTCCGCGCGGGCCTGTCGGTCGAAGACATCTTCGGCATGAACATGATCGACCCGTGGTTCCTGGTGCAGATCGAAGATCTGATCAAGGAAGAAGAGAAGGTCAAGACCCTGGGTCTGTCCGCTATCGACCGCGACCTGATGTTCCGCCTCAAGCGTAAAGGCTTCTCCGATCAACGTCTGGCCAAGCTGCTGGGCGTCACCGAGAAGAACCTGCGTACCCATCGTCACAAGCTGGAAGTGTTCCCGGTCTACAAGCGCGTCGACACCTGCGCCGCCGAGTTCGCCACCGACACCGCGTACCTGTACTCGACTTACGAGGAAGAGTGCGAAGCCGCGCCGTCGGGTCGCGACAAGATCATGATCCTCGGCGGTGGTCCAAACCGCATCGGCCAGGGCATCGAGTTCGACTATTGCTGCGTACACGCAGCACTGGCCCTGCGCGATGACGGGTACGAGACCATCATGGTCAACTGCAACCCGGAAACCGTTTCCACCGACTACGACACCTCCGATCGTCTGTACTTCGAGCCGGTGACCCTGGAAGACGTGCTGGAAATCGTCCGCGTCGAGAAGCCAAAAGGCGTGATCGTTCAGTACGGCGGTCAAACCCCGCTGAAACTGGCCCGTGCCCTGGAAGCCGCCGGCGTGCCGATCATCGGCACCAGCCCTGACGCCATCGACCGCGCTGAGGACCGTGAGCGCTTCCAGCAGATGGTTGAGCGTCTGAACCTGCGTCAGCCGCCTAACGCCACCGTGCGCAGCGAAGATGAAGCGATTCGTGCCGCCGCCAAAATCGGTTACCCGCTGGTGGTTCGTCCGTCCTACGTACTGGGCGGCCGTGCGATGGAAATCGTTTACGAAGAAGAAGAACTCAAGCGCTACCTGCGTGAAGCGGTCCAAGTGTCCAACGACAGCCCGGTGCTGCTGGACCACTTCCTCAACTGCGCAATCGAAATGGACGTGGATGCGGTCTGCGACGGCACCGACGTGGTGATCGGCGCGATCATGCAGCACATCGAGCAGGCCGGCGTTCACTCCGGTGACTCCGCGTGCTCCCTGCCGCCGTACTCGCTGCCTGCTCACATCCAGGACGAGATGCGCGAACAGGTCAAGAAAATGGCCCTGGAACTGGGCGTGGTCGGCCTGATGAACGTTCAGTTGGCGCTGCAAGGCGAAGACATCTACGTCATCGAAGTCAACCCGCGCGCATCCCGTACCGTTCCGTTCGTCTCCAAGTGCATCGGTGTGTCCCTGGCGATGGTCGCGGCTCGCGTGATGGCCGGTAAAACCCTGAAGGAAATCGGTTTCACCAAAGAAATCATTCCGAACTTCTACAGCGTGAAAGAGGCAGTGTTCCCATTCGCCAAATTCCCTGGCGTGGACCCGATCCTGGGCCCAGAGATGAAGTCCACCGGTGAAGTGATGGGCGTGGGCGACACCTTCGGCGAAGCCTTTGCCAAAGCCCAGATGGGCGCCAGTGAAGTGTTGCCGACCGGCGGCACCGCGTTCATCAGTGTGCGTGACGATGACAAGCCGCTGGTTGCAGGCGTGGCCCGTGATCTGATCAACTTGGGCTTCGAAGTGGTCGCCACTGCCGGTACTGCCAAGCTGATCGAAGCCGCGGGCCTGAAAGTGCGTCGTGTGAACAAGGTGACCGAGGGTCGTCCGCACGTGGTCGACATGATCAAGAATGACGAAGTCACTCTGATCATCAACACCACCGAAGGTCGTCAGTCGATCGCTGATTCCTACTCCATTCGTCGTAATGCCTTGCAGCACAAGATCTACTGCACCACTACTATTGCTGCTGGCGAAGCTATCTGCGAAGCGCTGAAGTTCGGTCCCGAGAAGACCGTGCGCCGCTTGCAGGATCTACACGCAGGATTGAAGGCATGATCAAATACCCAATGACCGTCAAGGGCGCTAAAGCCCTGGAAGAAGAACACGCTCATCTGACCAAGGTCGTTCGTCCGAAACTCAGTCAGGACATTGGTACGGCCCGTGAGTTGGGTGACTTGAAGGAAAACGCCGAATACCACGCTGCTCGCGAGCAGCAGGGGATGGTCGAGGCGCGGATTCGTGACATTGAAGGCCGCATGCAAAACGCTGTGGTCATCGACGTAACGACCATCGAGCACACCGGCAAGGTGATTTTCGGCACCACCGTCGAAATCGCCAACGTCGAGACCGATGAAAGCGTGACTTACCAGATCGTTGGTGAGGATGAAGCAGACATCAAACTCGGCAAGATATCCGTCGGTTCGCCGATCGCCCGTGCCTTGATCGCCAAGGAAGAGGGTGATGTGGTGGCGGTCAAAACGCCGGGTGGCGTTATCGAGTATGAGATTGTCGAAGTTCGCCACATCTGAAAGAAGGCGCCCGCTGCGTGCGGGTGCCATGCTTTGGCAGCTGACCCAGATGCTCTGGGTTGGCGGCTTGTGGTTGTTGCACATCGGTCTGCTGCCGGTGCTGGGGCAAATAGGCCTGGCGCCGCTGCTGATCGACGAAATTGCAGGTGCGCTGAATACGCTGATGGTGGGATTCGCCACAGCGAGTGTGATTTTTCAGGCTTTGGTGCTGGTACAGGCCGAGGGCCTTGCCAGTCTATGGCGGGATATTCGCGGGCAACTGCTGCTGATGGCGCTGTATGGGTGCGCGATGTATTTCGCAGTACGTTTCGGTTGGCCGCAGGCGCTGCATTGGCAGTTGTTCAGCTATCTTGTCCTGGGCTTTTCCGGGCTGGTGCTGGTGATGCAGCCGGTGCCTGGATGGAGTGTCAGGGTGCGCGAAGCACACCCTTGACCCTTGCCATCACTTGAAGCGATGGACGTTCGACAACTGCTTGTTGACGCTGAAGTTCTTGCGGTAAATCAGTGCCATCTTGCCGATGACCTGAACCAGATCGGCTTTGCCGGCCTTGCAGAGTTCTGCAATGGCTGCCAGGCGCGATTCGCGATCGAGKATGTTGAGCTTGATTTTGATCAGCTCGTGATCCGCCAACGCGCGTTCAAGTTCGGCTAACACACCTTCAGTCAAGCCGTTGTCAGCCACAATCAAAACTGGTTTCAGATGGTGGCCAATGGACTTGTACTGTTTCTTCTGCTCTTGAGTGAGCGGCATAATCTGACCCTTTCGTCTGGATTCTGTAAAATGGCGGCCATTTTACCCGAGGGCTCGTGGATCCGCCCAATTAATCACGACCCTTATCATCGAGGTGCCCAATGGCGCGTTCCAAGACAAGCCTTGGTTGGCTGAAAAGACATGTCAACGATCCCTATGTGAAGCAGGCGCAGAAGGATGGCTACCGCTCGCGTGCGAGTTACAAACTTCTGGAGGTCCAGGAGAAATACAAGCTGATCCGTCCCGGCATGAGCGTTGTCGACCTGGGTGCGGCGCCCGGGGGGTGGTCGCAGGTGACTAGTCGTCTGATTGGTGGTCAGGGGCGTCTGATCGCCTCGGACATTCTGGAAATGGACAGCATTCCGGACGTGACTTTCATTCAGGGGGACTTCACCGAGGACGAAGTGCTCACGCGGATCCTTGAAGCTGTGGGTAATTCGCAGGTGGACCTTGTGATTTCCGATATGGCCCCCAATATGAGTGGTACGCCTGAAGTGGACATGCCAAAAGCCATGTTTCTTTGCGAGCTGGCGCTTGATTTGGCGGAACGGATACTCAAGCCGGGTGGTAATTTTGTGATCAAGATTTTTCAGGGCGAAGGGTTTGATGTTTACCTGAAGGATGCTCGTCGGAAATTCGACAAGATCCAGATGATCAAGCCAGACTCTTCCCGTGACAGTTCCCGCGAGCAATACATGTTGGCTTGGGGTTACCGCGGGCGTAGTGAGTAAAACGAGGTTTTTTGGCGGGGTGATAGGTTTTTCATATTTCGCCCCGCGTGCATTAGCGAATATCGTGTAGAAAGTGTTTCACAAAGGGTTACAGACGGCGCCTGCCAGAGCCGTAGGTAATGTAGTAAGTTAGGCCGGTGAATATCATGCGAAGCGCGCGCCATTAGCGGAGCTTGCTTCAGAGGGTAGTTAATTGAACGATATGGCAAAGAATCTGATCCTGTGGTTGATCATCGCGGCTGTCCTGGTGACGGTGATGAACAACTTCTCCAGCCCTAACGAGCCGCAGACCCTCAACTATTCCGACTTCATCCAGCAGGTCAAGGATGGCAAGGTCGAGCGCGTAGCGGTTGATGGCTACGTGATTACCGGCAAGCGCAACGATGGCGACAACTTCAAGACCATTCGTCCGGCAATCCAGGACAACGGTCTGATCGGCGATCTCGTTGATAACCACGTTGTGGTCGAAGGCAAGCAGCCTGAGCAGCAAAGCATCTGGACTCAACTCCTGGTCGCAAGCTTCCCGATCCTGGTGATCATCGCCGTCTTCATGTTCTTCATGCGGCAGATGCAGGGCGGTGCCGGTGGCAAGGGCGGGCCGATGAGTTTCGGCAAGAGCAAGGCGCGCCTGCTCTCCGAAGATCAGGTGAAAACCACCCTGGCTGACGTTGCCGGTTGTGACGAAGCCAAGGAAGAGGTCGGCGAACTGGTCGAGTTCCTGCGTGATCCGGGCAAGTTCCAGCGCCTGGGGGGTCGCATTCCTCGTGGCGTGCTGATGGTTGGTCCTCCGGGTACCGGTAAAACCTTGCTGGCCAAGGCGATTGCCGGCGAAGCCAAAGTGCCGTTCTTTACTATTTCCGGTTCCGATTTCGTCGAAATGTTCGTCGGTGTCGGTGCCAGCCGTGTTCGTGACATGTTTGAACAGGCGAAGAAGCACGCGCCATGCATCATCTTCATCGATGAAATCGACGCCGTCGGTCGCCACCGTGGTGCCGGCATGGGTGGCGGTCACGATGAGCGCGAGCAGACCCTCAACCAGTTGCTGGTAGAGATGGACGGCTTCGAAATGAATGACGGCATCATCGTCATCGCCGCGACCAACCGTCCGGACGTACTGGACCCTGCGTTGCTGCGTCCGGGCCGCTTTGACCGTCAGGTCGTTGTCGGTCTGCCGGACATCCGTGGTCGCGAGCAGATTCTCAAAGTCCACATGCGCAAGGTACCGATGGGTGACGACGTCGCTCCGGCCGTGATCGCTCGTGGTACTCCTGGTTTCTCCGGTGCTGACCTGGCCAACCTGGTGAACGAGGCTTCGTTGTTTGCAGCTCGTGCCGGCAAGCGCATCGTCGAGATGAAAGAGTTCGAACTGGCCAAAGACAAGATCATGATGGGTGCCGAGCGCAAATCCATGGTCATGTCCGAGAAAGAAAAGCAGAACACTGCTTATCACGAAGCCGGCCACGCTATCGTCGGTCGCGTCGTGCCTGAGCATGATCCGGTCTACAAGGTGTCGATCATTCCGCGCGGTCGCGCACTTGGTGTGACCATGTTCCTGCCGGAAGAAGATCGCTACAGCCTGTCCAAGCGTGCACTGATCAGCCAGATCTGTTCGCTGTACGGCGGTCGTATCGCTGAAGAGATGACCCTGGGCTTCGATGGCGTCACCACCGGTGCGTCCAACGACATCATGCGTGCCAGCCAGATAGCACGAAACATGGTGACCAAGTGGGGGTTGTCGGAAAAGCTTGGTCCATTGATGTACGCCGAAGAAGAGGGTGAAGTGTTCCTCGGTCGTGGCGGCAGTGGTCAGCATGCCAGTTTCTCTGGCGAGACGGCCAAGCTGATCGACTCCGAAGTGCGCAGCATCATCGACCAGTGCTACGGCACGGCCAAGCAGATCCTCACGGATAACCGTGACAAGCTTGATGCGATGGCGGATGCCTTGATGAAGTACGAGACGATCGATGCCGATCAGATCGATGACATCATGGCGGGTCGTACGCCTCGCGAACCTCGCGACTGGTCTGGCGGCAACGACACTTCCGGCACGCCTCCGGTGGTGCAGGATGGGCGTCCGGAAACACCTATCGGCGGCCCGGCTGCTGACGTTTAAGGTTTGAAATGACTTCTGTTCAGTCCTCGACCCGGTTGCCTTGCGGCAACCGGGTTCTTGATTTGGCCCAGACGCATGTCATGGGCATTCTCAATGTCACTCCCGATTCCTTTTCCGATGGCGGCCGATACAGCCAGCTGGACGCGGCCCTGCGCCACGCCGAGGCGATGGTGGCGGCCGGTGCGACGCTGATCGACGTCGGTGGTGAATCGACCCGGCCCGGTGCCAGGGCCGTTTCGCCGCTTGAAGAGCTCGAGCGCGTAGCGCCTATCGTTGAGCGCATCAGTCGCGAACTGGATGTGATTATTTCGGTCGATACCTCCACGCCTGCTGTCATGCGTGAAACCGCAAGGCTGGGCGCGGGGTTGATCAATGACGTGCGCTCGTTGCGTCGAGATGGTGCTCTGGATGCAGCGGCGGCCACCGGTTTGCCGGTGTGCCTGATGCATATGCTCGGTGAGCCGGGTGACATGCAGGACAACCCTCAGTACCAGGATGTTACGAAAGAGGTCGGCGAGTTTCTCGCTGAGCGCATGGTCCAGTGTGCGTCGGTGGGTATCCCCGCTGAGCGGATCATCCTCGATCCGGGCTTTGGCTTCGCGAAAACCCTGCAGCACAACCTGAGCTTGTTTAAGCATATGGAAGCTCTGCATGCCTTGGGTCGACCCCTGTTGGTCGGGGTTTCGCGAAAGAGCATGATCGGGCAAGCCTTGAATCGGCCGGTGGGAGAGCGTCTGCATGGCGGCTTGGCACTTGCGGCGCTGGCTTCGGTCAAAGGTGCGCGTATATTGCGCGTCCATGATGTGGCGGAAACGGTCGACGTGGTGCGGATGATTGCCGCCGTAGAATCAGCCGAATAAAAATGATGGAGTACTTATGAGTAAAAAATACTTTGGCACCGACGGCATTCGTGGTCGGGTCGGTCAATACCCTATTACTCCTGATTTCATGCTCAAGCTTGGCTGGGCGGCAGGCATGGCATTTCGCAGCATGGGCGCCTGCAAGGTGCTCGTGGGCAAGGACACCCGGATCTCCGGTTACATGTTCGAGTCGGCGCTTGAGGCCGGGCTGACCTCGGCCGGTGCTGATGTGATGCTGTTGGGGCCAATGCCTACACCGGCCATCGCCTATCTGACGCGGACCTTTCATGCCGAAGCCGGCATCGTGATCAGCGCTTCGCATAACCCTCATGACGACAACGGCATCAAGTTCTTCTCTGGTAAGGGCACAAAGCTCCCGGATGAAGTCGAGCTGATGATCGAAGAGCTGCTGGACACCCCGATGACCGTGGTTGAGTCGAGCAAGATCGGCAAGGTATCGCGAATCAACGATGCCTCGGGCCGCTATATCGAATTCTGCAAGAGCAGCGTTCCGACCGGCACCAGTTTTGCCGGTCTGAAGATCGTGCTCGATTGTGCTCACGGCGCGACCTATAAAGTGGCGCCTAGTGTGTTCCGTGAGTTGGGGGCTGATGTCGTTGTGCTTTCTGCTCATCCGAACGGCCTGAACATCAATGACAATTGCGGTTCTACCCATATGGCGCCGCTGCAAGCGGCCGTACTGGCCGAGCACGCCGATTTGGGTATTGCCTTTGACGGTGATGGTGACCGGGTTCAGATGGTTGATCATACCGGTGCTGTTGTCGATGGCGATGAGTTGCTGTTCATCATCGCTCGCGATCTGCAGGAGCGCGGCAAGTTGCAGGGGGGGGTGGTTGGTACGCTGATGAGTAACCTGGGATTGGAATTGGCCCTGGCGGATCTGGCGATCCCTTTTGTGCGAGCCAATGTCGGTGACCGTTACGTGATCTCCGAGTTGCTGGAGCGCGATTGGATGGTGGGTGGTGAAAACTCGGGGCACATTGTCTGCTTCAGTCACACCACTACCGGTGATGCGATCATTGCTGCGTTGCAGGTATTGATGGCGCTGAAACGGCGCTCAGAGGGTCTGGCGCAGTCGCGTCAGGCATTGCGCAAGTGCCCTCAGGTGTTGATCAATGTGCGGTTTGGCGGTGGTGTGAGCCCGCTCGAGCATCCGACTGTCAAGGAGGCCAGTGATCGTGTCACTCAAGCGATGGCGGGTCGTGGGCGCGTGTTGTTGCGCAAGTCCGGGACAGAGCCGCTGGTGCGTGTCATGGTCGAAGGCGAGGACGAAACGCAGGTTCGCGGTTACGCCGAAGAGCTGGCAAAACTGGTAACTGAAGTTTCTGCCTGATTTCGGCTTGCCAGCCATGATTGTGTTGGGTAACATCTGCGCCCACTTTGACCGACGAGGTACAGCATGCGTCGCCCTATGGTAGCTGGTAACTGGAAGATGCACGGTACCCGCGCCAGCGTCGCTGAGCTGATCGACGGCCTTCGTCATCTGGCCTTGCCGAGCGGTGTTGATGTCGCGGTGTTCCCGCCTTGCTTGTATATCAATCAAGTGATTGATGGTTTGCAAGGGAAGTCGATTTCGGTCGGCGCGCAGAACTCTGCGATTGAGTCCGGGCAGGGTGCATTGACAGGTGAGATATCGCCGAGTCAGTTAGTGGATGCAGGCTGTTCCCTGGTGCTTGTTGGGCACTCCGAGCGCCGCCAGATAATGGGTGAGCTCGACGGGACGCTGAATCGCAAATTTGCGGCAGCACAGGCATGTGGCTTGATTCCGGTGTTGTGTGTAGGGGAAACCCTCGAGCAGCGCGAAGCCGGAAAAACTCTTGAGGTTGTCGGGCGTCAGCTGGGCAGCATCATCGAGGAGCTGGGTGTTGGTGCTTTTGCAAAGGCAGTAATCGCTTACGAGCCGGTCTGGGCCATTGGCACCGGGCTGACTGCTTCGCCGCAACAGGCGCAGGATGTGCACGCAGCCATTCGCGCCCAGTTGGCGGCAGAGAATTCTGAAATCGCACAAGGTGTGCGGCTTCTATATGGCGGCAGCGTGAAGGCGGCCAATGCGGTCGAACTGTTCGGCATGCCGGATATCGATGGGGGGCTCATTGGTGGAGCCTCCCTGAATGCAGATGAGTTCGGTGCGATTTGTCGCGCCGCGGGAAACTGAAAAAATGCTGGAAACAGTCGTAGTCGTTTTTCATCTGCTGGGTGCATTGGGCGTAGTTGCTCTGGTATTGCTGCAGCAGGGTAAGGGTGCGGACGCTGGCGCATCTTTCGGAGCAGGTGCTTCAAATACTGTGTTCGGAAGCCAAGGTTCCTCTACCTTTCTTAGTAAGTTTACTGCTATACTTGCCGCCGGTTTCTTCATGACCAGCTTGGGGTTAGGTTACTTTGCTAAAGAGAAGGCTCACCAGCTGACTCAAGTAGGTTTGCCAAACCCGGCAGTGTTGGAAGTTCCAAAGCAACAACCGGCTTCTGATGATGTCCCGGTGCTTCAAGAGCAAAAGTCGGCTACTCCAGCGACTGACGTGCCTCCAGCTCAAGAGCAGAAGTAAGAAGAGTTTCAAACGTAGTATTGCCGAGGTGGTGGAATTGGTAGACACGCAACCTTGAGGTGGTTGTGCCCATAGGGTGTAGGGGTTCGAGTCCCCTTCTCGGTACCAATTATCAGGAGAGCCCGCTGTTGCGGGCTTTCTTGTAGGTGGAAGGTTACATTGACCCTGTCAGGGATCGGTCGTATACTTCCGCCCCAGCTTTGTCGCGGGGTGGAGCAGTCTGGTAGCTCGTCGGGCTCATAACCCGAAGGTCGTCGGTTCAAATCCGGCCCCCGCAACCAGTTTAAGGAGCCCCTTTTCAAGGGGCTTTTTGTTAGCTGGACACTTTCAACGCCGCTATTCGGCGGCGTTTCAAGGATGGGCGTTTCGCCCATTTTTTTATTTTGCATAGCATGCACATACATGCACGAGGGGGTTCAGGTGTCGAGCAAGCTAGAAGAGTTGCAGGCCTTGCTGGCCCCGGTGGTCGTGGCCCTAGGCTATGAATGCTGGGGTATTGAGTTTTCGGCTCAAGGTCGCCACTCAATGTTGCGCGTTTATATCGATAAAGAAGGCGGTGTGCTGGTGGACGATTGTGCCATCGTCAGTCGCCAGATCAGCGGTGTGCTGGATGTTGAAGATCCAATCTCCGTTGAATACACCCTTGAAGTTTCCTCGCCTGGCATGGAACGCCCACTGTTCACTCTTGAGCAGTTTGCAAAATTTGCCGGTGAACAAGTGAAGATCAAGCTGCGCTCGCCTTTTGAAGGTCGACGCAACTTTCAGGGCCTTCTGCGCGGTGTAGAAGAGCAGGACGTAGTGGTGCAGGTTGAAGACCATGAGTTCCTGTTGCCGATCGATATGATCGACAAGGCCAACATTATTCCCAGTTTTGACTGAGACGCGGATCCCGCGGATCCAATGGCTTGCGAAAGGCGAGGCGTACGATGAGCAAAGAAGTACTGCTGGTTGTTGAGTCGGTATCCAATGAAAAGGGCGTACCGGCAAACGTAATTTTTGAAGCGCTGGAGCTGGCTCTGGCCACTGCTACCAAAAAGCGTTTCGAGGACGAAGTCGATCTGCGTGTGGAAATCAATCGCCACACCGGTGCTTATGAGACATTCCGTCGCTGGACGGTCGTCGAAGAAGCAGACCTGGACGATCCGGCTATCGAAACCTGGCCGAGCAAGGTTGCGCAAACGCATCCTGGCGCCAAGGTCGGTGACGTTGTCGAAGAAAAAATCGAATCCATCGAGTTCGGCCGCATTGCTGCACAGACTGCCAAGCAAGTCATCGTGCAGAAAGTTCGCGAAGCCGAGCGTGCTCAAGTCGTTGATGCCTATCGCGAGCGTCTGGGGGAAATCATCTCCGGCACTGTGAAGAAAGTCACCCGCGACAACGTGATCGTCGACCTAGGCAACAACGCTGAAGCGTTGCTGGCCCGTGAAGACATCATCTCTCGCGAAACCTTCCGGGTTGGCGTGCGTCTGCGTGCGCTGCTCAAGGAAATCCGCACCGAGAACCGCGGCCCGCAGCTGATCCTGTCGCGTACCGCGCCGGAAATGCTGATCGAGTTGTTCCGCATCGAAGTGCCGGAAATCGCTGAAGGCCTGATCGAAGTAATGGCTGCGTCCCGTGACCCGGGTTCGCGTGCCAAGATCGCGGTCCGCTCCAAAGACAAACGCATCGATCCGCAAGGCGCTTGCATCGGTATGCGCGGTTCGCGCGTCCAGGCAGTGTCCGGCGAGTTGGGCGGTGAGCGTGTGGACATCGTCCTGTGGGACGATAACCCGGCTCAGTTCGTGATCAATGCAATGTCGCCGGCTGAAGTGGCGGCAATTATCGTTGACGAAGATGCCCATGCAATGGACATCGCCGTTGGCGCAGACAATCTGGCTCAGGCCATCGGTCGCGGTGGTCAGAACGTGCGTCTGGCTAGCCAGTTGACTGGCTGGACCCTGAACGTGATGACCGAATCGGACATCCAGGCTAAGCAGCAAGCAGAAACCGGCGACATCCTGCGCAACTTCATCGACGAGCTGGAAGTCGACGAAGACCTGGCACAGGTGCTGGTAGATGAAGGTTTCACCAGCCTGGAAGAGATTGCCTACGTACCGTTGGAAGAAATGCTCAACATCGACGGCTTTGACGAAGAAACCGTCAACGAGCTTCGCGCTCGCGCCAAGGATCGTTTGTTGACCAAAGCCATCGCTACTGAGGAAAAGCTGGCAGACGCCCATCCGGCCGAAGACCTGCTCTCGCTTGAGGGCATGGACAAGGATTTGGCGATGGAACTGGCGGTGCGCGGCGTAATTACCCGCGAAGACCTGGCCGAGCAGTCTATTGACGACCTGCTCGACATCGACGGCATTGACGATGATCGTGCCGGCAAGTTGATCATGGCCGCCCGAGCCCACTGGTTCGAGTAATTAGGCGCGGCCTGAGGAGAGAAGTGCATGACGCAAGTCACGGTGAAACAACTGGCCGATGAGGTCAAAACACCGGTAGAGCGCCTGTTGCAGCAGATGCGTGAGGCAGGTCTGCCGCACACCGCCGCCGAAGAACATGTGACTGACAGTGAGAAGCAATCTTTGCTGACTCACTTGAAAAGCAGCCACAAGGCGAAAGTGGAAGAACCACGCAAGATCACGCTGCAGCGTAAAACCACCAGCACCCTGCGTGTTGCTGGCAGCAAAAGCATCAGCGTTGAAGTACGCAAGAAGAAAGTCTTCGTGCAGCGCAGCCCGGAAGAAATCGAAGCCGAGCGCAAACGCGAACTGGAAGAACGTCGCGCAGTAGAAAATGCTGCACGTCAGAAGGCTGAAGAAGAAGCCAAGCGTCGCGCCGAAGAAGAAGCACGTCGCCAGCCTGCTGCTGCGCAAACCGCTCCTGTCGAAGCTGTTGCAGCGCCTGTCGCAGTTGCCGAACCTGTGCGTGAAAGCGCCCCGGTCGTGGCCGCCGCACCTGCAGCCGACACTCGCAAACGCGACGAGCAGCGTCGTCCGGACAAACCACGTGCCGACGATAGCAATCGTCGTGGCAGTGGCGATGGCGAGCGCAAAAACGCTCCGCATCGTGCTTCGGTCAAGGAAAAAGCGCCTGCTCCACGCGTTGCCCCACGTACTACCGACGAAGAAAGCGATGGCTTCCGTCGTGGTGGTCGCGGCAAGGCCAAGCTGAAGAAGCGCAACGCCCACGGTTTCCAGAGCCCAACCGGCCCTGTTGTGCGCGAAGTGAAGATCGGCGAGACCATCACTGTTGGCGATCTCGCCCAGCAGATGTCGGTCAAGGCTGCTGAAATCATCAAGTTCATGTTCAAACTGGGTACCCCAGCGACCATCAACCAGGTACTGGATCAGGAAACTGCCCAACTGGTTGCCGAAGAGCTGGGCCACAAAGTGACCCTGGTCAGCGACACCGCCCTGGAAGATTCCCTGGCCGAGTCCCTGAAGTTTGAAGGTGAGACGTTCTCCCGTGCACCGGTTGTGACCGTAATGGGTCACGTTGACCACGGTAAGACCTCGCTGCTCGACTACATCCGTCGTGCCAAGGTAGCTGCTGGCGAAGCCGGTGGTATTACCCAGCACATCGGTGCGTACCACGTTGAAACCGAACGCGGCATGGTCACCTTCCTCGACACCCCTGGTCACGCCGCGTTTACCGCCATGCGTGCCCGTGGTGCCAAGGCGACCGACATCGTGATCCTGGTGGTTGCAGCGGACGACGGCGTAATGCCGCAGACCGTTGAAGCTGTTCAGCACGCTCAGGCGGCTGGCGTACCTCTGGTTGTCGCAGTGAACAAAATCGACAAGCCGGGCGCCGATCTCGATCGCATCCGTAGCGAATTGTCGGTTCACGGCGTGACTTCGGAAGAGTGGGGCGGCGACACCCCGTTCGTATCGGTTTCGGCGAAAGTCGGTACCGGCGTGGACGAGTTGCTCGAAGCGGTTCTGCTGCAAGCTGAAGTTCTCGAACTGAAAGCGACCCCATCGGCCCCTGGTCGTGGTGTTGTGGTTGAATCGCGTCTCGACAAAGGTCGTGGCCCGGTTGCAACCGTTCTGGTTCAAGACGGTACCCTGCGCCAGGGCGACATGGTGCTGGTCGGTTCGAACTATGGCCGCGTTCGCGCCATGCTCGACGAGAACGGCAAGCCAATCAAGGAAGCCGGTCCTTCCATCCCTGTCGAGATCCTCGGCCTGGACGGTACTCCGGACGCTGGCGACGAGATGAGCGTAGTTGCTGACGAGAAGAAAGCCCGTGAAGTGGCTCTGTTCCGTCAAGGCAAGTTCCGCGAAGTCAAACTGGCCCGTGCTCACGCCGGCAAGCTTGAGAACATCTTCGAGAACATGGGTCAGGAAGAGAAGAAGACGCTCAACATCGTCCTCAAATCCGACGTCCGTGGTTCGCTGGAAGCGTTGAACGGTGCCTTGAATGGCCTGGGTAACGACGAAGTGCAAGTGCGTGTGGTCGGTGGCGGTGTCGGTGGTATCACCGAATCCGACGCCAACCTGGCACTGGCCTCCAACGCTGTACTGTTCGGCTTCAACGTGCGTGCCGATGCCGGCGCTCGCAAGATCGTCGAGCAGGAAGGTCTGGATATGCGTTACTACAACGTGATCTACGACATCATCGAAGACGTCAAGAAAGCCCTTACCGGTATGCTGGGCAGCGATGTTCGCGAGAATATCCTGGGTACCGCTGAAGTGCGTGACGTGTTCCGTTCGCCGAAGTTTGGCGCGATCGCCGGTTGCATGGTTATCGAAGGTGTTGTTCACCGTAACCGTCCAATCCGTGTACTGCGTGAAGACATCGTTATCTTCGAAGGCGAGCTGGAATCCCTGCGCCGCTTCAAGGATGACGCTTCCGAAGTGCGTGCCGGCATGGAATGCGGTATCGGCGTGAAGAGCTACAACGACGTCAAGGTCGGTGACAAGATCGAAGTCTTCGAGAAGGTTCAGGTTGCTCGCAGCCTCTAACTCGCGCACTTCAAGAGCCGTGATGGCCAGCCGCATGCAATTGCGCGGCGCATCAGTCGGACTCTAAACGCAACGCCCGGTCTGGCTTTTGTCAGGCCGGGCGTTTGCCGCTTTCAGACCCTTCGGGTTTCACCGTGGGGCAGTAACAGGTAACAAGACATGGCAAAAGAATATAGCCGTACCCAGCGTATCGGCGATCAGATGCAGCGTGAGCTGGCACAGCTGATCCGTCGTGAAGTCAAAGACCCGCGCGTCGGGCTGGTCACCATTACCGCTGTTGAAGTCAGCCGTGACGTCGGTCACGCCAAGATCTTCATCACCGTGATGGGGCAGGACAGCCGCGACGATATCGCGCAAAGCATCAAGGTGCTCAACTCCGCCGCCGGTTTCCTGCGCATGCAGTTGGCTCGCGAGATGAAGTTGCGCAGCGTTCCACAGTTGCACTTCCATTACGACGAAAGTGTCGTGCGTGGTGCGCACCTGTCGGCCCTGATCGAACGCGCGGTGGCTGAAGACAATCAGCACCCGGTAGCGGCTGAACCCGAAGACGCCAAGGAGTAATCGGTGGCTCAGGTCAAACGTATCCGTCGTAACGTCAGCGGTATCATCCTGCTCGACAAGCCGTTGGGGTTCACTTCCAACGCGGCGTTGCAGAAGGTCCGCTGGTTGCTCAATGCCGAGAAGGCCGGGCACACCGGCAGTCTCGATCCGCTGGCCACTGGCGTGTTGCCGTTGTGCTTCGGCGAGGCCACCAAGTTCTCGCAATACCTGCTCGATTCCGACAAAGGTTATGAAACCCTGGCGCAACTGGGCAAGACCACCACCACGGCGGATGCCGAAGGTGAGGTTTTGCTGGAACGTCCGGTGACCGTTGGTCGTGCCGATATCGAAGCTGTGTTGCCGAAATTTCGTGGGCAAATCAGTCAGATACCGCCGATGTACTCGGCACTCAAGCGCGATGGTCAGCCGCTGTACAAGCTGGCCCGTGCAGGTGAAGTAGTGGAGCGCGAACCGCGTTCTGTTACTATTGCGCGCTTGGAATTACTGGCCTTTGAGGGTGATACTGCGCGGCTTGCGGTGGATTGCAGCAAAGGCACCTATATCCGTACCCTGGTGGAGGATATCGGTGAGCAACTCGGTTGTGGCGCTTACGTGGCTGAATTGCGACGTACCCAGGCCGGGCCTTTCACGCTTGCACAGACCGTCACTCTGGAAGAGCTGGAAGCGGTACATGCCGAAGGCGGCAACGAAGCGGTCGACCGCTTCCTGATGCCATCGGACAGCGGCCTGCTGGATTGGCCACTGTTGCAGTTCTCGGAAGCGAGCGCGTTCTACTGGCTCAACGGCCAGCCGGTACGTGCCCCGGATGCACCGAAATTTGGCATGGTACGGGTACAGGATCACAATGGTCGCTTCATCGGTATCGGTGAAGTGAGCGAAGACGGGCGCATCGCGCCACGTCGACTGATTCGGTCAGAATGACCGAACGAGGGTGGCTGTTAACAGGCACGGTCACTACTCATTTTTAGATACAGGGATTTGTCCCTGGCCTGTTGAAACTGTTTTTCTGAAACAGTTTCCTGATAAAAGGATTGCCTCATGGCTCTCGACGTTCAAGAAAAAGCTCAAATCGTAGCTGACTACCAGCAAGCTGTTGGTGACACTGGTTCGCCAGAAGTGCAAGTTGCACTGCTGACCGCCAACATCAACAAACTGCAAGGTCACTTCAAGGCCAACGGTAAAGATCACCACTCCCGTCGTGGTCTGATCCGCATGGTTAACCAGCGTCGTAAGCTGCTGGACTACCTGAAAGGCAAGGACGTGAGCCGTTACAGCGCTCTGATCGCTCGCCTGGGTCTGCGTCGCTAATAAGCGATTGCGCTAGAGGTTGGTTGTTTGCTGTGTGCCAGCGGGTTTCCCGCAGGTACATGGCAGGCTCCCAGCCTCAAGTTTTATCTGGACAATAGTTTTACCCTGGACAATGACAGTCGGGCCGATTCCCGGCGTTGCCCAAGAATTTCGCAAGAAACCAGTTCCCCCAAGAGCCACAAAGAAGGTAGGACACCGTGAACCCGGTAATCAAAAAATTCCAGTTCGGTCAGTCGACCGTTACCCTCGAGACTGGCCGTATCGCCCGTCAGGCCTCCGGCGCAGTATTGGTCACCGTTGACGACGACGTCAGCGTATTGGTGACCGTAGTCGGTGCCAAACAAGCCGATCCAGGCAAGGGCTTCTTCCCTCTGTCTGTTCACTACCAGGAAAAGACTTACGCCGCCGGCAAGATCCCAGGCGGTTTCTTCAAGCGTGAAGGCCGTCCTTCCGAGAAAGAAACCCTGACTTCCCGACTGATCGACCGTCCGATCCGTCCGCTGTTCCCTGAAGGTTTCATGAACGAAGTGCAGGTTGTCTGCACCGTCGTTTCCACCAGCAAGAAGACCGATCCGGACATCGCTGCGATGATCGGTACCTCGGCTGCGCTGGCTATCTCCGGCATTCCTTTCGATGGCCCGATCGGCGCTGCCCGCGTTGCGTTCCACGAAAGCACCGGTTACCTGCTGAACCCGACTTACGAACAACTGAAAGCTTCGAGCCTGGACATGGTCGTTGCCGGTACTTCGGAAGCCGTGTTGATGGTTGAATCGGAAGCCAAAGAGCTGACCGAAGACCAGATGCTGGGCGCGGTCCTGTTTGCTCACGACGAGTTCCAGGTGGTGATCAACGCCGTTAAAGAACTGGCCGCTGAAGCTGCCAAGCCGACCTGGGCCTGGGCTCCTCAGCCAGAAGCCACTGCTCTGCTGGGTGCTATCCGTGCCGAGTTCGGCGAAGCGATCTCCCAGGCTTACACCATCACCATCAAGGCCGACCGTTACGCTCGCCTGGGCGAACTGAAAGACCAAGTGGTTGCCAAGCTGTCCGGTGAAGAAGGCCAGCCTTCCGCTGCTGACGTCAAAGCTGCTTTCGGCGAAATCGAATACCGCACCGTTCGCGAAAACATCGTTAACGGCAAGCCACGTATCGACGGCCGCGACACCCGCACCGTACGTCCGCTGAACATCGAAGTGGGTGTTCTGCCGAAGACCCACGGTTCGGCCCTGTTCACCCGTGGCGAAACCCAGGCTCTGGTCGTCGCGACACTGGGCACCGCCCGTGACGCACAGCTGCTGGACACCCTGGAAGGCGAGAAAAAAGACCCGTTCATGCTGCACTACAACTTCCCTCCGTTCTCGGTGGGCGAGTGTGGTCGCATGGGTGGCGCTGGTCGTCGCGAAATCGGTCACGGCCGTCTGGCTCGTCGTTCGGTTCAGGCCATGCTGCCTGCTGCCGACGTGTTCCCGTACACCATCCGTGTCGTGTCGGAAATCACCGAGTCCAACGGTTCGAGCTCCATGGCTTCGGTCTGCGGCGCCTCCCTGGCTCTGATGGACGCTGGTGTACCGATGAAGGCACCAGTTGCCGGTATCGCCATGGGTCTGGTTAAAGAAGGCGAGAAATTCGCCGTCCTGACTGACATCCTGGGTGACGAAGACCACCTGGGCGACATGGACTTCAAAGTAGCCGGTACCGCCAAAGGTGTGACCGCGCTGCAGATGGACATCAAGATCAAGGGCATCACCGAAGAAATCATGGAAATCGCTCTGGGCCAAGCCCTGGAAGCGCGCCTGAACATCCTCGGTCAGATGAACCAGATCATTGGCCAGTCGCGTACCGAACTGTCGGAAAACGCTCCGACCATGATCGCGATGAAAATCGACACCGACAAAATCCGTGATGTCATCGGTAAAGGCGGCGCGACCATTCGTGCGATCTGTGAAGAGACCAAGGCTTCGATCGACATCGAAGACGACGGCTCGATCAAGATCTTCGGCGAAACCAAGGAAGCGGCTGAAGCGGCACGTCAGCGCGTTCTGGGTATCACCGCTGAAGCTGAAATCGGCAAGATCTACGTAGGTAAGGTTGAGCGCATCGTCGACTTCGGCGCATTCGTCAACATCCTGCCAGGCAAGGATGGTCTGGTTCACATCTCGATGCTGAGCGATGCTCGCGTAGAGAAAGTGACCGACATCCTGAAAGAAGGCCAGGAAGTGGAAGTACTGGTACTGGACGTGGACAACCGCGGCCGTATCAAGCTGTCCATCAAAGACGTAGCAGCAGCCAAGGCTTCGGGCGTTTAATTACCCCGCGCCTGACCGCTTCAACGTTATAAAAAATGCCCCGCCGTGAAAACGGCGGGGCATTTTTTTGTGTGCAGGAAGATCAAGAGATCGCAGCCTGCGGCAGCTCCTACAGATTCGATGTACGCCGCCATATCGCGGTTGAACACAATCTCGGGTGGGAGCTGCCGCAGGCTGCGATCTTTTGATTTTGCGGTGCGCGAAGTTGCCGGACCTCGAAGCCAGTGCTAGGTTTAGCCCACAGCCCGTGTAGCTCAGCCGGTAGAGCAGCGCACTCGTAACGCGAAGGTCGCAGGTTCGATTCCTGTCTCGGGCACCATTTCCCCCCGCTTACTTCACCTTTCTGCTCAGCTCCTCGACGGTGCGCTTGAGCTGATCCATCGCGCGATCCTGATCACTGATCTCCCGTTTCAGGCTGGAGATCTCGCTGTTGTTCGAACTGGAGCTGGAACCGCTGTTGCGCTTGAGCTCCTCCACTTGTTTGGTGAGAGTGTTCAGGTCGCGTTCCTGTTCATTGACCGTGCGCTTGAGATCATCAATCTCCTTGCTGCTTGAGCTGGTGCTGGAACCACTGTTGCGTTTGAGTTCTTCGATCTGACGGGCCTGTTCGTTGATGGTGCGCTTCTGGCTTTCCAGTTCGCTGGCATTGGCCTTTACGGTTTTTTGCAGGTTTTCCAGATCATCGATGCTGACACTGGTTCTGACGAGCGTGTCCTTGCCGTATGAATTGTGCAGGGCGGAGATTTTGTCGGAGTACAGCGAAGGGTCAGAGGCGACTTCGACAGCCGCTTGAGCTGCGCTGGCCAATGTCAGGCTGCCGAGCAGCAGGGTAGCAGCGGCAAGCCGGGTAGACGAAAGCTTCGAAAAACTGCGCATCACTGGGGTTCCTTGTGAAGTGCCGATATGGCACATCGCTATGACTTGGGAATTGGATTTATGTTCCCGACGTCCCCAGCTCCTCTTGCACGCAGCTTTTTGTGAGATAGATGTAAAGAGCCGTGTAAATCATCGGCAAAACGTCCTATATTCGTTGCCTGCATGAGCATCGCCCAGCAGTTTTCAGATGATCCCGAATGGTTCTGAAGGCCAGACAAACCGGGCTTCAAACGGTTTTTTGCGTCAGAGAGATCCTTGATGATCCAGATCCATCTTCCATTCCCCAGATCAGCGAGAACGCCATGACCGTTAAAGAGTTGACCCAAGAAGCCAGACACGAAGAAGCCCTGAAAAAGTACGTACTGGATGCGCCCCAGTTACTGGAAGAGATCAAGGACTTGCCTGCCGACGATCAGAAGGACCAGATCCAGTGGGCATTCGAGGATGAGGCAGAAGCCCAGGGTTTGCAGCCTTGGGAACTGACGCTCAAGTACACCTCAAGCCCCGATGAGTTCGAGGCCGCGCGCCTGGCACTGCACAAGGAGGCGGCCGAGGTGTTGGGCGTCGAGTGGGAAGAGTACTGCGAGATGAACAATCTGGTGGTCTGATACAAAAACGCCAGCCTCATCGGGGCTGGCGTTTTTCTTTATGCGAAGAACTCAGAGACTCAGTCGCATCGACAGGTCTACGGCCTTCACATCCTTGGTCATCGCACCAATCGAAATGTAATCCACCCCGGTTTGCGCAATCGGCAGCAACGTACTTTCGCTGATGCCGCCACTGGCCTCCAGTTTCGCCTTGCCGGCGTTCAGGCGCACGGCTTCGCGCATGTCATCCAGGCTCAGTTCATCGAGCATGATGATGTCGGCCCCCGCCGCCAGGGCTTCTTTGAGCTCCGTCAGGTTCTCCACTTCGATCTCCACCGGTTTGCCCGGCGCGATCTTGTGCGCGGCAGCAATAGCCTCAGGGATGCCACCACAGGCGGCGATATGGTTTTCCTTGATCAGGAAGGCGTCATACAGGCCGATGCGGTGGTTGTAGCAACCGCCGCAGGTCACGGCGTATTTCTGGGCCAGACGCAGCCCCGGCAGGGTTTTGCGGGTATCGAGCAACTTCACTTGGGTTTGGGCGACGAAATCCGCCAGGTACTGCGCGCGCGTGGCTACACCCGAAAGCAGCTGCAGGAAGTTCAGCGCGCTGCGTTCGCCGGTGAGCAGCGAGCGTGCCGGGCCTTCGAGGTGGAACAGCGCCTGATTGGGTTTCACCCGCTCGCCATCGCTCACCTGCCAGTGCACGGCGACCCGCGGATCCAGCTGGCGAAACACGGCATCGACCCATGCAGTGCCGCTGATAACGGCAGCGTCGCGGGTGATGATGGTGGCTTTGGCCAGACGTTCGGCCGGGATCAGTTGCGCAGTGATGTCGCCGCTGCCGATGTCCTCGAGCAACGCACGGCGCACGTTGGCTTCGATTTCGGTGGTCAAATCGGCGAGACGTAGATTCGGCATAACGGGCTCCACAAACAAAGTGGCCCGATTATAGGGCCATGGCGCGAGGCAACCCAAGGCATCAACAACCATCCCGTCGTTCGCAAACCTGCATTTGGTCGATTCGCGCGAGCAATTGGCGCTAAGCGAGGGTCACTCATAAACGTGTATTCCTTGGTGGCGCGCGGAGTCTGCTGGCGCAAGGAGGGTCTTTTGTCGATAATCCGCCTTGTATTTGACGTCATGGCTTTGACGTGAACCGAAGAATCACCGTTTCAGGAGGCTTGGATGCACAACGACGGGAATGTAGTGCCTTTGCACAAGGCGACTACCGATCAGGCGACTCATTCGCTGCTCGCCCGCCTGCCCGTGATTCTGCTTAAGGTTCGCGACAAAGCTGCTCAACAGCTCAAGCAGGGTTTGCAGGAACTGTTCGATAACGCCGACGACACCTTGTTCGAAATGGCCGACCGGGCCCGGAACGATGTCGAGCAAAACATCTTCTTCGAAGCCATGCGCGATTTGCGCCTCAAGCGCAAAAATATCGAGCGCGGTTTTCTCGAGCAGTTCGTCGAGGCTTTCCTCAGACTCACGCAGTGCGACACC
The DNA here is from genome assembly GCF_056406935.1 of Pseudomonas sp. P1_A1. NCBI lineage: Bacteria > Pseudomonadati > Pseudomonadota > Gammaproteobacteria > Pseudomonadales > Pseudomonadaceae > Pseudomonas > Pseudomonas sp. P1_A1. The sequence continues at coordinate 110,166 of NZ_JBFTZE010000009.1, forward strand.
TCACAGGCTGCCTTGCCCCGGGCATTGGCTTTCGATACCTCGGTGTCGCTATCCCATGACGACGTGGAGCGTAATGTGGCGGTGGAGGTCATGGTCGGCAAAGTGCTGAACCGTGATGGCTTCGCCCTCGACCAGCTCACCGCCCGACTGAGCACCCTGCTGGGCAAGAAACTGGTCGAACGGCACAACCCCCTGGGGCCGACGCTGCTCTGCGAGTATTTCCTGCAGGCGGGGCGCAACCTGGGGATGGAGATCAAGGTCAAGCTGATCATCCTCAAGCTGTTCGAGCGCTATGTGCTCAGCAACGCCGATCAGCTCTACGCCGAAGCCAATCAACTGCTGATCGCCACCGGCGTGCTACCGGACCTCAAGCCCGCCCCGGCGCGACGTGCCACCGATCGAGCGGCTGCCAGTGCTCACGCCGACCCTGTCGAGGCAGGGAGTCGCAGCGGCAATCCACAGATTGACGAGGGGGTGCAGGAAGTTTTCGCCGCCTTGCAGGAGTTGCTGCTCCATGCGCGCGGCAGCGTTGCGCCGACTCTGGAGGTCAGTACCCAGCCCCAGCCCATCTCCACCCGCGATCTGCTGCGCCTGCTCTCGCACTTGCAGCAATACGTGCCGGCGCTGGCGGTTCAGGACGACTTCGACCTGCGTAACCAGCTCGAACTGCTGCTGACCCGGGTCAGCGTCAAAAGCGGCAGGTCGCGGGTGGTCGGGGTGGCTGACGAAGACGTGATCAACCTGATCGCCATGCTCTTCGAATGCATTCTCGATGACCGCAACCTGCCGGACTCCCTCAAGGCGCTGATTGGCCGCTTGCAGATTCCGATGCTGAAAGTCGCGGTGCTCGACAAGAGCTTTTTCAGCCGCAGCAGCCATCCCGCCCGGCGCTTGCTCAACGAAATCGCCGCGGCGGCCATGGGCTGGGGCGAGTGCGATGACCATCAGCGCGACAGTCTCTACCTGCGCATTGAGCAGGTGGTGCAGCGCTTGTTGAACGACTTTGTCGATGACCCGGCGATCTTTTCCGAACTGCTGGCGGATTTCCTCGCCTTCACCAATGACGAGCGCCGTCGCAGCGAATTGCTGGAACAGCGCACCCGTGACGCCGAAGAAGGCCGCGCCAGGACCGAACTGGCGCGTCAGCGCGTCGAGCAGGCGTTGAATCAGGTGTTGGTGGGCAAGGTTTTGCCGCACAGCGTGGTGGTGTTTGTCCAGGAGGCCTGGAGCAAAGTGCTGTTGCTGACCGGGCTCAAGCACGGTGATCAGTCCGCCGAATGGCACGCCGATGTGCAGACCATGGAGCAGTTGATCTGGAGCGTGCAGCGCCATGACGAACCCGATGCCAGCCTGCGCTTGTTGGCGCTGGTGCCAGGGTTGCTCAAGTCGTTGCGCGATGGGCTGAACAGCTCGGCATTCGACCCGTTCGCTACCAGCGAGTTTTTCAGCGAGCTGGAAGCCCTGCACGTTCAACTGTTTGAGCGTCCGGACCAGAACAGCCCGCCTGTCGAGGGGCCGATGATGGTCGAAGTGCAGGAGGAAATCGTGCTTCGCACCGCTGACGAAGGCCCGGTCGAAACGGCCTCGGTGCGTTTGCCGGAGGATGATGCCGCGCTACTGCAAGTCGATCAACTGCGCCCGGGGTGCTGGGTCGAGTTTCAGGAAGACGAGGAAAACACCCTGCGTTGTAAATTGACGGCAATCATTGAAACCACCGGCAAGTACATCTTTGTCGACCGTACCGGAATGAAGGTGCTGGAGCACAACCGTACCGGCCTGGCCCTGGAGTTTCGGCGTGGCGCGGTGCGCACGCTGGACGACACCTTGCTGTTCGATCGGGCGCTGGAATCGGTGCTGGGCAACCTGCGGCGTCTCAATCGCGGCAAGTGATCGCGCGCCGAGGGTCTATCGCGGCATACTGGGCGCCAACACAGTTGTCGTTGAAGGAGCCTGTATGCAGTTGGACCCCGCGAGTGGTTGGTGTCAGGGTGTGCGTTTATGCCCTTCGCCCAACTTCAATGCGCGCCCCGAGGGCGAGATTTCCCTGCTGGTGATCCACAACATCAGTCTGCCGCCCGCGCAGTTTCTGACCGGCAAGGTGCAGGAATTTTTCCAGAATCGTCTGGATGTCACGGAACATCCCTACTTTGCAGGGATCGCCGACCTGCGGGTGTCTGCGCACTTTCTGATTGAACGTGACGGCACCGTCACTCAGTTTGTCTCTTGTCTTGAGCGCGCCTGGCACGCCGGCGTTTCGTGTTTCGAGGGACGGGAGACCTGTAACGATTTTTCCGTGGGCATCGAGCTTGAAGGCACGGATGATCTACCGTTTACCGATGCGCAGTATCAGGCGTTGACGACTCTGACCCGACAGCTGCAAAGCGCCTTCACGGGCATCACCGCGCAACGTATCTGTGGGCATAGCGACATTGCACCCGGGCGCAAGACTGATCCGGGACCGGCGTTTGACTGGGCGCGCTATCGTGCGGCCCTGGCAAAAGCCGCTCAGGAAGAAGAGGAGCAACAATGAGTTTTCTGGTGCTACTGTTAGCGGTCTGGATCGAGAAATTCTCGGCCCTGCGCCATCGGGTTCAACGAGATGCGGGTTGGGTGCGCGAGCTGAACAAGCTTGAAGTGAGCCCACGCATGACCAACCGTCCGTGGCTGATACTGGTGGTGCTGGTGTTGTTGCCGGTGGCGCTGCTGGGGTTGCTGTTGGTGGTGCTGGACCCGGTGGCCTATGGCTTGCTGGCGTTGCCCGTGCACCTGTTGGTGGTGATTTACAGTCTGGGCCGTGGCGATCTGCTGGCCGGCCTGGGGCCGTTTCGCGATGCCTGGCGCCGGGAAGACCTGCAGGCTGCCGCCCATGTGGCCAAACGCGACCTGGATATCTGYGCTGACAGCGGCGAGCAATTGCTGGAGCGGGTGCAAGGGCATCTGCTGTGGGAAGCCTATCAGAGCTTTTTCGCGGTGATCTTCTGGTACTTCCTGCTGGGCCCGGTCGCGGCCCTGAGCTATCGGCTGCTGGCGCTGGCCGAAGAGCATGGGCAGAACCCGGCCGTGGTCGAGCGCGCGACACAACTGCGCCACGCGTTCGATTGGGTGCCGGTGCGGTTGCTGGCGGCGAGCTTCGCGCTGGTCGGCAACTTTGTCGCGGTCAGCCGGGTGATGCTACATGAGCTGCTGAACTGGAACATCAGCGCCGCGCAACTGATCGAGAAGGTCGGGCTGGTGGCCGGTGAAATTCCGGCGCCGGTGGTCGGCCCGGACGGCATCAACAGCCTGGACCGGATCTGGGAACTGCTGCTGCGCGCGGCGGTGCTTTGGTATGCCGGGTTTGCGTTGTGGACAGTTTTGCACTGATTTCTGCGTAGTACCGAAAAGATCGCAGCCTGCGGCAGCTCCTACAGGGATCGGGTGAATCTGTAGGAGCTGCCTGCCGCAGGCTGCGATCTTTTTCGTTAACCTTAAGTTACAAAACCTCCCTCCGATTTAGGCTATACAGAGGCAGCGCCAATAGTGGCTATCTGCCGTCTCTGCGCGCCTGCCAATAAAAATAAGAAATCAAAGGGAGACTTCACAGTGAAGAGCTTGCTCTATCCCGCCGTCGCGCTGATGAACCGCCTGAGCTTCGGCATGAAGTTCAGCCTGATCAGCGTGCTGTTCCTCGTGCCGATGCTGGTGACCAACTTCTATCTGGTACGCGACTCCTATCGCGAATTCCAGGGCACCCGGATCGAGTTGCAGAGCCTCGACCTGTTGGGCAGCGGCCTGAGCCTGCGTCGGGACCTGGAGACCCTGAACAACCTGGTACAGATCAACGTCAGCCTGGGCCAGTCCGGAAAGGCCGGCAATGTCGAGTCGACGATCAGCACCCTGGAGCAAAGCGTCCTGAGCCGTTTGCAGGGGCTGGCGGCGATGACCACTGACCCGGAACAAATCACGTTTTTCGATGGCAAACGCGATGAAATGATCGCCGCGTTCAAGGCCCAGCAAACGGAAAACTCCCTGCAAAGCAAAAGTGCGCTGATCGGCAAGTTGCTCGGTAACGCGCAGATTTTCAGCCAGATCATCGCCAGTCAGGCCGGCCTGAGCCGCGACAGCCAGAGCGACATGCGGCAGCTGAGCGAACTCATTACCAACGTCACGCCGGCCGTTACCCAGACACTCGGCGAAGGCCGGGCGATGGGGGCTTACTCGCTGGGGCAGGGTTTTCTCAATTCGGCCTCGAGTACCCGATTCGATGAGTTGCTGGCGCAGATCGAAAAGCTTCAGGCCGAATACGGCCTGAAGTTGAAGGACGCACTGGGCTCCAGTAAAACCGCGCGCGAAACCCTGGCGGCTCAGGCAGAAAGCAGCAAGGCCTCCCTGAAAAAGGCCAGTGAACTGTTCGAAGAACAGGTGGTGATGGCCGACACCCTCGATGCGCCGTGGCAGGCGTTTTTCGATCAGGTCACGGGCCTGATGGACCAGACCTATCTACTCAACGAAGCCACCCTGAAGTTTCTCGGCACCCAGTTGCAGCAGCGGCTGGAGCAGCACCGTACCCACATGGTGTTGCAGGCGGTGGCACTGGCGCTGGTGTTCGTGTTGATTTTTTACCTCTATGGCGGGTTCTACGCCTCGACCCGCACCACCCTCAAGCGTCTGGGCGCGGTGATGGACAAGGTGGCGGCCGGTGACATGACCGTAACCTTCAGCGCCAACAGCCGCGACGAACTGGGCGAGTTGGGCGAGGTGTTCACCGGCACCGTGAAGAAAATCCATGATCTGATCGAGCGAGTGGGGCAGACCGTCAGCGAGGTCGAGCGCCAGGCCGGGCAGGTCGAAAGCGTGTCCGCCCAGAGCAACCAGGCGGTGGCGGGGCAGCGTATGCAGATCGAACAGGTCGCCACCGCGATGAACCAGATGTCGGCCACTTCCCTGGAGGTGGCGCGCAGTGCCTCTGCGGCCGTCAGCAGCGCCCACAGCGTCAATGACGAGACCATCAGCGGTCGCGGATTGGTGGAGTCCCAGCAGGGCAGCATCGCTGCACTGGCCAGCGAGATCGATCAGTCGGTGCGGGTGATCAATCAACTGGCCAGCGACAGTCAGTCCATCAGTCGTGTGCTGGAAGTGATCAAAAGCATTGCCGAACAAACCAACCTGCTGGCCCTCAACGCCGCCATCGAAGCCGCGCGCGCGGGCGAGCAGGGTCGTGGTTTTGCGGTGGTGGCGGACGAGGTGCGGACCCTGGCAAAACGCACCCAGCAATCAACTGAAGAAATCGAGCAGATGATCGCCAAGTTGCACAGCGGTGTCGGTGCGGCGGTCAAGGCGATGGGCAGCAGCCATCAGATGGCTAGCGGCACGGTCGGGCAGTCGGAAAAGGTCCGGCAGGCGCTGGAAAACATCCTCGGCGCCGTCGGCATGATCGTCGACCAGAACCAGCAGATTGCTGCTGCGGTAGAGCAGCAGACCGCCGTGGCCCACGATATCGACCAGAACATCGTCGAGATCAACCGCGCCGGCGAGCGTACAGCCGAAGGCGCGCACCAGACCGAAAATGCCAGTCGGGCGTTGTCGGCGCAGGTGGTGGAATTAAAGCAATTGATCAGCGCGTTCCGGGTTTGATGCCACGAAGCAGATCAAATATGGGAATCAACGGATTACCAGTTGAACAGCTCACAGGCGTTGGCCGTGCTGGCAGCGGCCAGTTGTTCGGGGCTGATTGCCATGAGGGCGGCCAGTGCCTCGCAGATCGCTGGCAAATGGGCCGGGCTGTTGCGTTGGCCGGGGAACATGGCGGGGGCCATGTCCGGTGAGTCGGTTTCCAGTACCACCGATTCAAGGGGCAAACCGGCAATCACCCGGTGCATGCGCAAGGCCTGCGGCCAGGTCGCGGCGCCGCCGAGGCCGAGTTTGAAACCGAGCTTGATGTATTCGCGAGCCTCTTCCTGGCTGCCGGCGAAGGCATGAATGATCCCCGCCCGTTTCAAGCGAAACCTTTTGAGTGTGGCGATCACCGCTGCGTGGCTGCGTCGCACATGAATCAATGCTGGAAGATTGAAGTCCGCCGCCAGTTGCAGTTGGGCGTCGAACAGCGTTTGCTGACGTTCACGATCCAGAGTTTCGATGAAGTAATCCAGACCGATCTCGCCCACCGCGCATAGCTGGCGATGGCCCGCTAGCCGCGTCAGCCAGTCACCGAGTTCGGACAAATTTTCGGGGCGATGGTCATCCAGATACACCGGGTGCAAACCAAACGCCGCGTACAGATCGGGATCGCTTTGCACCAGCTCCCAGACCCGCTGCCAATTGGCCTGATACACCCCCAGCACCACCATCCGCCGCACGCCGAGGGCGCGGCTCTCGGCCAGCAACGCCTGACGATCCGGGTCGAAGTCCGGAAAATCCAGGTGAGTGTGGGTGTCGATCAGTTCCACGGTTCAGTCCTGAAGAATACGCTGCTTGAACGTCCGCGCGATGGCCTGCACGCCGGGCTGGTAATCGGTCTGTTCGATGGCGGCCACTGCCAGTTCCAGGGCTTTGTCGGCGATCAGCTGATGTTGCTGGGACATGGCATTGACCGGCAGAGGCAGGAAGTCCAGCAATTGCGTATCACCGAAGGTGCCCAGACGCAGCGGGCGAGCTTTAAGCGGGAAGTCGTGCAAGGCATCGAAAACGCCCTGAAGCAGCACGTAGGACGTGGTCACCAGCGCATCCGGCAAATGGCCCAGGCGCTGAATTAATTCATCCATCAATTGTTTGCCGCACTCACGACTGAACGACTCGCCGTGCTCGATCAGCACCTCGCCTTTGAAGCCGTTCAGCGCTTCCTTGAAGCCCGCCGCCCGCTCCTGGCTGATACTCAATTCGGGGCGTGCGCCGAGCAGCGCGATCTGTTTTGGCAGCGGGGTCAGCAGGCTGCGGGTCAGGTGCAGGCTGGCTTCGCGATCATCGCTGATCACCGAGCAGAAATGTTCGGGCTCCATCACCCGGTCGATGGCGATGATCGGAATGCCTTTGGCCTGCAACTGGCGATAGCTGTCGTCACCGGCTGGCAGGCAACTGGCGACGATCAGCGCATCGCAGCGGCGGGCGCGGAACAGTTGCAGCAATTGCCGTTCGCTGTCCGGCGCATCGTCGGAGCTGGCGATCAGCAGCTGATAGCCGCGCGCCCGGGCGCCTTGTTCCAGCAGTTTGGCGATTCGCGCGTAACTGGGGTTTTCCAGGTCCGGCAGAATGAAGCCCAGGGTGCGGGTGTGCCGACTGCGCAGCCCGGCGGCCTGCGGGTTGGGCGTGAAGCCATGTTGTTCGACCACTGCCCGCACGCGCTCGACGGTGGCGCTGCTGATGCGTTGCTGTTCGGCCTTGCCATTGATGACGTAACTGGCGGTGGTCACGGAGACGCCGGCCAATTGTGCAATATCGCTGAGTTTCAACCCGGTATTCCTTGTTTTTAGAGCGTGCCCCGACATTTTCGCCAATCCTACCCGATTGAGGCAGGCGACCATTGTCGCAGCACATCCGACATTTGGACTTCAAGGATGAGACATTATCGAGTAACGTGCCTAAGATTCTAGATTAAACGTTTCAGCAGGCGTATTTTCTACGTTATAGGTCGCTTTGGCCGGTTCTGCCGCAAAACCGCCAAAACTGCGTCTGAAAAGGTGTTCTCAAAACGCCTAAGCTGAATCCAATCAAAACAATACCTGGCGTCACACGGCGCCAAAAAGGAGAAAGCATGCTCGAGCTCACCATAGAGCAGATATCCATGGGCCAGTCGGCTGTGGATAAAGCCACCGCCTTGCAATTGCTCGCTGACCGACTCGTGACCGATGGCCTGGTGGCCGACGGTTACCTCGCCGGCTTGCAGGCCCGGGAAGCCCAGGGCTCGACCTTTCTCGGCCAAGGTATTGCCATCCCCCATGGCACTCCAGAAACCCGCGATCAGGTATTCGCCACTGGCGTGCGGCTGATGCAGTTTCCTGACGGCGTGGACTGGGGCGATGGCCATATCGTTTATCTGGCCATCGGTATCGCCGCCAAATCCGATGAACACCTGCGCCTGCTGCAACTGCTGACCCGTGCCCTCGGTGAAACCGATCTGGGCCAGGCCCTGCGCCGCGCCAGTTCCGCCGAAGCCTTGCTGAAATTGCTGCAAGGCGCGCCACAAGAGCTGGCACTGGACGCACAGATGATCGGCCTCGGTGTGTCCGCCGATGACTTCGAAGAGCTGGTTTGGCGCGGTGCCCGTTTGCTGCGTCAGGCCGATTGCGTGAGCAACGGTTTTGCCGGCGTCTTGCAGCAGGTCGAAGCGTTGCCGCTGGGCGATGGCCTGTGGTGGCTGCACAGCGAGCAAACAGTGAAGCGTCCGGGCCTGGCGTTCGTTACCCCGGACAAACCCATCCGCTACCTCGGTCAGCCGCTGAGCGGGCTGTTCTGCCTGGCCAGCCTCGGTGAAGCCCACCAGGCACTGCTCGAACGTCTTTGCGCGTTGCTGATTGAAGGTCGCGGCCATGAATTGGGCCGTGCCACCAGCAGCCGCGCGGTGCTGGAAGTCCTTGGCGGTGAAGTGCCGGCGGACTGGCCGAGCGCACGCATTGCCCTGGCCAACGCCCACGGTTTGCATGCGCGCCCGGCGAAGATCCTCGCGCAACTGGCGAAAAGTTTTGAAGGCGAGATCCGTATACGTATCGTTGATGGCAACGACAGCGCGGTGTCGGTGAAGAGTTTGAGCAAACTGCTCAGCCTTGGCGCCCGTCGCGGCCAGGTGCTGGAACTCATCGCCGAACCGGTCATCGCTGCCGACGCCTTGCCGGCCTTGTTGGCGGCCATCGAAGAAGGCCTCGGTGAAGAAGTCGAGCCGTTGCCCGTGGTGAGCCAGCAGCGCGAAGTGCTCGTGGAGGTGGAGGTCGCCGAAACACTGCTCGCACCGGCCTCCGGCAGTCTGATTCAGGCGATTGCCGCGGCACCCGGGATCGCCATCGGCCCGGCGCATATTCAAGTGCTGCAAGTCATCGATTACCCGCTGCGCGGTGAGTCTGCGGCCATCGAGCGCGAGCGTCTCAAGCAAGCGCTGGCCGATGTGCGTCGTGACATCGAAGGCCTGATCGAGCGCAGCAAGGCCAAAGCGATTCGCGAGATTTTCATCACCCATCAGGAAATGCTCGACGATCCGGAATTGACCGACGAAGTCGAAACCCGCCTCAAGCAAGGTGAAAGTGCCGAAGCGGCGTGGATGACGGTGATCGAAGCCGCTGCCAAACAACAGGAAGCGCTGCAGGACGCGTTGCTCGCCGAACGGGCCGCCGACTTGCGCGACATTGGCCGTCGGGTGCTGGCGCATTTGTGTGGCGTCGAAACGCCTGCGGAGCCTGCGCAACCGTACATTCTGGTGATGGACGAAGTCGGCCCGTCGGATGTGGCGCGTCTTGATCCGACGCGCGTCGCCGGCATTCTCACCGCTCGCGGTGGTGCCACGGCCCACAGTGCGATTGTCGCTCGGGCCCTGGGTATTCCAGCACTGGTGGGCGCCGGCGCCGCCGTGTTGCTGCTGAAACCGGGCACGCCGCTGTTGATCGATGGCCAACGCGGCCGCCTGCACGTGGACGCCGATGCCGCGACCTTGCAGCGCGCCACCGAAGAGCGCGACACCCGCGAACTGCGCCTCAAAGCCGCCGCCGAACAGCGCCATCAACCGGCGCTGACCACCGACGGCCACCCTGTGGAAGTGTTCGCCAATATCGGTGAAAGCGCAGGTGTCACCAGCGCGGTGGAGCAGGGCGCCGAAGGCATTGGCCTGTTGCGCACCGAACTGATTTTCATGGCTCATTCACAAGCGCCGGACGAAGCCACCCAGGAAGTCGAATACCGTCGCGTACTCGATGGCCTGGCTGGGCGACCGCTGGTAGTGCGCACCCTCGACGTCGGTGGCGACAAACCGCTGCCGTACTGGCCGATCGCCAAAGAAGAGAACCCGTTCCTCGGTGTGCGTGGCATTCGCCTGACCCTGCAACGTCCGCAGGTCATGGAGGCGCAATTGCGCGCCTTGCTGCGTGCGGCGGATAACCGTCCCTTGCGGATCATGTTCCCGATGGTCGGCAGCGTCGATGAATGGCGCCAGGCTCGGGACATGACCGAACGTCTGCGTCTGGAAATTCCGGTCGCCGATCTGCAACTGGGGATCATGATCGAAGTGCCGTCGGCCGCCTTGCTGGCGCCGGTCTTGGCCAAGGAAGTGGACTTCTTCAGCGTCGGCACCAACGACCTGACCCAGTACACCCTGGCCATCGACCGTGGTCACCCGACTTTGTCGGCCCAGGCTGACGGCTTGCACCCGGCGGTGCTGCAACTGATCGACATCACCGTGCGTGCGGCTCATGCTCATGGCAAGTGGGTCGGCGTGTGCGGTGAACTGGCGGCCGATCCGCTGGCGGTGCCGGTGCTGGTGGGCCTGGGTGTGGATGAGTTGAGCGTGTCGGGCCGCAGCATTGCCGAGGTCAAGGCGCGCATTCGTGAACTCAGCCTGACCCAGACTCAAACCCTTGCCCAACAGGCCCTGGCCGTGGGCAGCGCGAACGAAGTCCGCGCATTAGTGGAGGCGCTGTAATGGCCAAGATATTAACCCTGACCCTCAATCCGGCGCTGGACCTCACCGTTCAGTTGCCGGTGCTTTTGCCCGGTCAGGTCAATCGCAGCGACGAAATGCACACACACGCCGCCGGCAAAGGGGTGAACGTGGCGCAGGTGCTGGCCGACCTCGGGCATCAGCTGACTGTCAGCGGGTTTCTCGGGGAAGATAACCTTCAGGCGTTCGAAACCCTGTTCGCCAAACGGGGTTTCACCGACGCGTTTATCCGCGTCCCCGGCGAGACCCGCAGCAACATCAAACTGGCGGAAAGCGATGGGCGCATCACCGACATCAACGGCCCGGGGCCGCGGGTCAGTGAAGCGGCGCAGCAGGCCTTGCTCGATCGGCTCGACCAGATTGCCCCAGGGCATGACGCCGTCGTGGTGGCCGGCAGTTTGCCCCGTGGCGTGAGTGCTCAATGGTTGCGGGAGTTGATCCTGCGCTTGAAAAAACGCGGCTTGAACGTTGCGCTCGACACCAGCGGTGAAGCCTTGCGTGCTGGCCTGTCGGCCGGCCCGTGGCTGATCAAGCCCAACACCGAAGAGCTGGCTGAAGCACTGGATTGCGAAGTGGTTTCCGTGGGTGCCCAAGCCGAGGCAGCGAGCCGTTTGCATGCTCATGGCATCGAGCACGTGGTGATTTCCCACGGTGCGGACGGGGTGAACTGGTTCAGTGTCGGCTCGGCGATGCACGCCACGCCGCCCAAGGTCAGCGTGGCCAGCACCGTCGGTGCGGGGGATTCGTTGCTGGCGGGCATGCTGCACGGCTTGCTCAGTGCCGACACGCCCGAACAGACCTTGCGCACCGCCACCGCGATTGCCGCCATGGCCGTCACCCAGATCGGTTTTGGCATCGGCGACGTTGCGCAACTGGCGCAGCTCGAACAGGGCGTGCGCCTGCGCCCCCTGACAGAACAATAAGAGGGTTTGCAATGAAATTAGCCATTGTTACGGCCTGCCCGAACGGCATGGTCACCAGTGTGCTGTGCGCTCGTCTGCTCGATGCAGCGGCCCAGCGTCAGGGCTGGAGCACCAGCGTCGAAGTCGTGGATGCAGCCCATCCGGAACGTCAATTGTCGGCGGCGATCATCGAGGCCGCCGAGTGGGTGTTGCTGGTCACCAGCGCGCCGGTGGATATGTCGCGGTTTATCGGCAAACGGGTGTTCCAGAGCACCCCGGCCCAGGCCCTGCAAGATGTCGAAGCCGTGCTGCGCCGTGGGGTCGAGGAAGCCGAGGTTTACGTAGCGCCCGCAGCCACCGCTGAACCTGCTGCGGTTGCTAAACAGGCGCCACGCCTGGTGGCCGTCACCGCGTGCCCGACCGGTGTCGCCCACACCTTCATGGCCGCCGAAGCCTTGCAACAAGCGGCCAAGCGTCTGGGTTACGACCTGCAAGTGGAAACCCAGGGTTCGGTCGGCGCGCGCAATCCGCTTAGCGCAGAGGCGATTGCCGATGCTGATGTAGTGCTGCTGGCGGCAGACATTGAAGTCGCCACCGAGCGTTTCGCCGGCAAGAAAATTTACCGTTGTGGTACCGGCATCGCCCTGAAACAGGCCGAAGCGACGCTGAATAAGGCTCTGGCCGAGGGCAAGCAGGAAAGCGCTGCGACCGGCGCCAAAGGCCCGGCCAAGCAAGAAAAGACCGGCCTCTACAAACACCTGCTGACCGGTGTCTCGTTCATGTTGCCGATGGTGGTGGCGGGCGGTCTGATGATCGCCTTGTCCTTCGTGTTCGGCATCACTGCGTTCAAGGAGCAAGGCACGCTCGCGGCGGCGCTGATGCAGATCGGCGGCGAAACAGCGTTCAAACTGATGGTGCCGTTGCTGGCGGGGTACATCGCCTATTCGATCGCCGACCGCCCGGGCCTGGCGCCGGGGATGATCGGTGGTTTGCTGGCGAGCACGCTCGGTGCCGGTTTCATCGGCGGGATCATTGCCGGTTTCATCGCCGGCTACGCGGCTCAGGCGATCAACCGTTATGCGCGTTTGCCGCAGAGTCTTGAGGCGCTGAAACCGATCCTGATCATCCCGTTGCTGGCGAGCCTGTTCACCGGTCTGGTGATGATCTACGTGGTCGGCAAACCGGTGGCCGGGATGCTCGCGGGGCTCACCCACTTCCTCGACAGCATGGGCACCACCAACGCCATTCTGCTCGGTGTGTTGCTGGGCGGCATGATGTGCGTCGACCTCGGCGGGCCGATCAACAAGGCGGCTTACGCGTTTTCGGTGGGGCTGCTGGCGTCGCAGAGTTATGCACCGATGGCCGCGACCATGGCCGCCGGCATGGTGCCGCCGATCGGGCTGGGCATCGCCACGTTCATCGCCCGGCGCAAGTTCGCCCAGACGGAACGCGAGGCCGGTAAAGCGGCGCTGGTGCTGGGGCTGTGCTTTATCTCCGAAGGGGCGATTCCATTCGCGGCCAAAGACCCGTTGCGGGTGATTCCGGCGAGCATCGCCGGCGGCGCGCTGACCGGCGCGTTGTCGATGTACTTCGGCTGCAAACTGATGGCGCCTCACGGTGGGTTGTTCGTGATGTTGATTCCGAATGCGATCAACCATGCGCTGTTGTATCTGCTGGCGATTGTGGCCGGGAGTCTGCTGACGGCGGTGGTGTATTCGGTGCTCAAGCGGCCTGAGGCGGTGGAATTGGCACTGGAGCCGGCCAACGCCTAAAAGCAAAAGATCGCAGCCTTCGGCAGCTCCTACAGTGGGATTGTGTTTGACCGCGATATGGCGGAGTACATCGAGCCTGGAGCTGTCGGAGGCTCGGGCTGCGTTCGGACGATCTTTTTTGTGTCATACCTGATTCATGCGGCCATGCTTTAGTTTTCCTTTTTCAGGGAGAGCACCATGAGCGAATTCGACCTCGGCCGCCGTCGTGTCATACAAGCTGTCGGGGCCGGGCTGTTGCTGCCCGGCCTGGCGCCGGCGGTGATTGCATCGGTCAAGGATCGACCGCAACTCACCGATGGTGTGCAGTCCGGCGACCTGTTGGGCGACCGGGCGATGATCTGGAGCCGTAGCGACCGTGCGGCGCGGATGGTGGTGGAATGGGACACGCGCAGCCTGTTCAGTAACCCTCGTCGATTCGTCTCGCCATTGGCCGATGCCGGCACCGATTTCACCGCTCGGGTCGAACTCACCGGCCTGCCCGCCGATCAGGCGATTTTCTACCGCGTGACGTTCGAAGACGCCCAGAGCGGTGTCGCCAGCGAACCCTGGTTCGGCCATCTGCGCAGTGTGCCCAGCGCTCGGCGGAATATTCGTTTCGTCTGGAGTGGCGACACGGTTGGCCAAGGCTTCGGCATCAACCCGGACATCGGCGGCATGCGCATCTACGAAGCCATGCGTTTGCGCCTGCCGGACTTTTTTATCCACAGCGGTGACACCATCTACGCCGACGGCCCGGTGCCGGCGCAACTGACCACTGAAAGCGGCCGGGTGTGGCGCAACATCACCAGCGAAGCCAAGAGCAAAGTCGCCGAAACCCTCGACGAGTATCGCGGCAATTACCGCTACAACCTGATGGACGAAAACGTCCGTCGCTTCAACGCAGAAGTGCCGCAGATCTGGCAGTGGGACGACCACGAAGTGGTGAACAACTGGTCGCCGGGCAAGCAACTGGATGATCGCTACAAGAGCAAAGATATCCACAGCCTGGTGGGCCGCGCGCGGCAAGCCTGGCTCGAATATGCGCCGATGCGTTTGCAGAGCGCCGACGGTGGCGGGCGGATTTATCGCAAGCTGAGTTATGGGTCGATGCTCGATGTGTTCGTGCTCGACATGCGCAGTTATCGAGGTGCCAATGACGACAACCTCGGTGTCGCCAAACCGTTCCTCGGTCGAGAGCAATTGGATTGGCTCAAACGTGAATTGAAAGGCTCCCGGGCTCAATGGAAAGTCATCGCCGCCGACATGCCCATCGGCCTCGGCGTCCCGGACGGCGAAGTCAGCCCCGGTGTGGCGCGTTGGGAGGCGGTGGCCAACGGTGATCCGGGTCCGGCTCAGGGCCGTGAACTGGAGATCGCTGAATTACTGGGCTTTCTGCGGGCGCAGCAGGTGCGCAATTTCGTTTGGCTGACGGCGGATGTGCATTACTGTGCGGCGCACCATTACCATCCTGATCGCGCGGCGTTCCAGGACTTCGAACCGTTCTGGGAATTTGTCGCGGGGCCACTGAATGCGGGGAGCTTCGGGCCGAATGCGCTGGATAAAACCTTCGGCCCCGAGGTGGTATTCCAGAAGGCACCCGCGGCGCAGAACACCTCGCCGTTTGCCGGGTTTCAGTTTTTTGGCGAGGTGAACATCGATGGGCAGACGGGGGAATTGAGTGTCGTGCTGCGGGATCTGGACGGGGTGGGGGTGTTTGAGCGTAAGTTGCAGCCGGTATGAGGGCAGCATGATCGTTCCTGCGTTCTGCGTTGATGATCGTTCCCACGCTCTGCGTGGGAATGCCGCCCGGGACGCTCCGCGTCCCTTTCAAGCCGAACGCGGAGCGTCCGTTAAGGCATTTCTTTGCTGCGCGTGGGAACGATCAAACATCAACAGGGATCAACGGTGTCAGTAGACGTCGCGGCGGTAGCGGCCCTGTTCGATCAGGCGCTCGACTTCATCCGCACCCAGCACGTCGTTAAGCACTTGGTCCACTCCTGACGCCATTCCCTGCAAGCTGCCGCAGATGTAAATCACGGCGCCATCGGCCAACCATTTCTTCAACTCACCGGCAGACTCGCGCAGGCGATCCTGTACATAGATTTTCTCGGCCTGATCGCGGGAAAACGCCAGATCCAGACGCGCCAGATCACCGTTGATCAACCATTCTTCCAGCTCGGCACGGCACAGAAAATCGTGCTCGCGATTACGCTCGCCAAACAGCAGCCAGTGACGCTGCTGCCCGTCGGCAATCCGTGCCTTGAGCAAACTGCGCAGCCCGGCCAGGCCGGTGCCGTTGCCCAGCAGGATCATCGGTACCGGTTCGTTCGGCAGATGGAAACCACTGTTGCACCGCACCCGCAGGCTGATGTGGCTACCCACAGGCACGTGTTCGGTCAACCAGCCGGAGCCGATGCCCAGACTGCCATCGGGGTGCAATTCCTGACGCACGATCAACTCCAGCACGCCGTCGGCGGCGATCGAGGCGATGGAGTATTCGCGCAGGGCCAGTGGCACCAAGGCATTCACCAGCGCTTGCGCGTGCAGGCCGACCAGATGAGCGCGGTTTTCGGGCAGTTGGCGGCTGGCCAGGGCTTGTTCCAGAGACTGCGACAGGCCATCGAGTTCAACCGTGGCCCGACCGTCAATTCCCAGGCCATCGAGGAAATGCTCGATCGCCCACGCACCATTGCGCGGCAGCACTTCCACCAGATCACCGGCCAGCCAACTGCTGGTGCTGGGAGCGGTGAGGCCGAGCAAGTACACTGGAGCACCGCTGCTGTCCGGGTTCATCAGCTCACGGCGGGTCAGGGTCCAGTTGTCGTAGCTGGGCGCTTGCCAGGTGTCGACCGGTGCCTGACCCGTCAGCAGGCCGAGTTGCTGTTGCCAGTGACGCAGGGCGTAAGAGTCGCCCCCGTCGACTTCAACCGGGGCGAACAAGGTCTTGCCGCCGTGCTCGCCCAGCCAGGTGTGCAAGCGGCGGGCGAAGCCGCAGAAGTGTTGATACTGGCGGTCGCCGAGGCCGAGCACGGCATAGTTCAGGCTTTCGAGACTCGGTGCACGCCCCAGCACTTTACGTTCGAAACCGCGGGCGCTGTCCGGCGCTTCGCCGTCGCCGAAGGTGCTGACCACAAACAGCGCGTTGCTGGAGTTTCGCAGGTCCTGTTCGCTGACATCGGCCAGCGGTTGAACCTTCACCGGTAACCCGGCGGCCTGCAATTGCCCGGCAGTCTGCCAGGCGAGCTGCTCGGCAAACCCGCTCTGGCTGGCGAAGCCGATCAGCCATGCCGGTGCGTCGCTACCCGGTTGCTCAAGGCCTTTACGGGCATCCTTGATCTGCCGTTTCTTGCGCCGACGGTCCAGGTACAGCAACCAGCCCGTGACGAAAAACAGCGGCATGCTCAGCGCGGCGATGGTCAGGATGATCCGCCCGACCATCCCGAAATAACTGCCGACGTGCAGCGCATAGATACTGGTCAGCAACTGCGCCTTGAGGCTCTTGTCACTGTAGCGGTCATGACGGCTGACGGCGCCGGTCACCGGATCGAGGGTGATCTGGTTCCGTGCCTGGTCGTGGGGCGAATCCTTCAGCAGGTAGAACACGGTGGCCGGTTGCCCGGCCACGGGCGGCATCCGAACGTTGTAGGACGAAAGACCAGGACCGGCGGCGCTGTAGATACTGCTCCACATGGCGGCGTAATCGGCGGTAGGCGCCGGGCCGCTTGGCGCAGGGCCGCGACCACTGCGACCCCGCTCGTTTTGCGGCGAATCGGACAGCAGCCTGGTCAGCCCTTTGTTGTACCACTCGTACGACCAGGACAACCCGGTCAGTGCCGCCAAAAGGTAGAACATCAGGCACCAGGTGCCGGCCACCGAGTGCAGGTCCCAATTGAAGCTGCGACCCTTCTTCTTCCAGTCCAGCGTCAGCCAGGCGCGCCAGTTTTTCCACTGGCGCGGCCAGCGCAGGTACAGGCCGGACAGGCAGAAGAACAGCAGAATCAGCGTACAGGCACCGGTGATCTGCCGGCCGGTATCACCCATGGCGAGGAAACGGTGCAGTTGCAGCATCAGGCCGAAAAAGTCCTGGCCGGTGGCATCGCCCATGAACTCGGCAGTGTACGGGTCGAAATAGCGCATCTGCCCGCGACGTTCGCCGGGCGGTGCCGTGAAGATCACCCGCGCAGCGTTGCCGCTATCGGTCTCGACCCAGAGCATCGAGACGGTCTTGCCCGAAGCGCTTTCGATTTTTTCCACCAGTTCGGCCGGTGGCAGCACGCCGGCGATCTGCTTCTCGACGTGCAGCACGGAGGGGTTCAGCGTTCGCAGGATTTCATCCTGAAACGAGACTGCCGCCCCGGTAATGCCCATCAGGGCCAGGACCAGTCCGGCGCTGATGCCGAAAAACCAGTGCAACTGGAACAGGGATTTCTTCAACACGTCGCTCGCCTTGTTCGTTCAAAATTCATCATCACGGCGCGCATTATGCCGTGAGTTGTCGAGAAGCATTCTTTTTTACACACAAAAGCCCCGTTCACTTTGATGAACGGGGCTTTTGCCTAAGCGCTTTGGCCTTCACGCTTCTGTTATCAGAAGTGGAAGTTGGCACTCAGCAGGGCAGTGCGGCCCGGCGCCACGTGGGCATAGTGCGTCTGGAATACCTGGTCGAAGTAACGCTTGTCGGCCAGGTTCTGTACGTTGAGTTGCAGGTCGACGTTCTTGGTCAGACGGTAGCTGGCCATTGCGTCGTAACGCCAGTAGGACGGGATCTCCACCGAGTTGGCGACGTTGCCGAACTGGGAATCGACGAAGGTCGCACCGGCACCGACGGTCAACTTGTCCGGCACCAGGTCGTAGGTCGACCAGAACGTGAAGTTGTTCCGTGGGGTGCTTGGCATGTGGTTGCCTTCATCGGCGGCGAGAGTGGTTTTGACCACTTCGCTGTCCATGTAGGTGTAGCCGCCGAAGACTCGCCAGTTACGGGTCAGCTTGCCGGTGTAGGTCAGTTCCAGGCCATTGACCTGCTGTTCGCCGTCCAGCACTTGGGTGGTGCCGCCGTCCGGATCGTTTATACGCGCGTTGGTTTTCTCGGTGCGGAACAGTGCGGCGGTCAGCGACAGGTCGTCACCGAAGAAGTCCCACTTGGTGCCGATCTCGTAGTTGCGGTTCTTTTCCGGGTCCAGACTGCTGTTGTTCGCCGCCAGTTCCAGGCCACCGTTGCCGCTGGTTTCGCCGGCCGGGTTGCTGGACGTCGAGTAGGCGGCATAGATACTGCCGTTTGGAAGCGGGTTGTAGACCACGCCGATCTGGTAGTTCAGCAGATCGCTGGTGTTCTGACGGGAGAAACTGCCCGCGGGTGCCGTGCTGCTGGCGTTGGCGAAGCCGCTGGATTCGACCTGGTAGTTGTCATAACGCAGGCCCAGGTTCAGGGACCATTGCTCGTTGAACTTCAGGGTGTCGAACACGTAGGCCGCGGCGGTCTTGGTGTCGGTGTCGGTGAAGGCGTTGCTGTCGGTGATCGTGCCGTTCCAGTTATCCCCAGGCGTCGGGTTGTACAGGCTGGTGCAGTCGCCGGAGTTGAACAGGGCACGGTTGCACCGGGTGCCGCTGGCACTGGAGGTCAGGAGGTACGGACGGTTGTGGGTGTCCTGATAGGAAAACTCCAGACCGGTCACCAGGCTGTGCTCGATGGCGCCGGTGTTGAATTTGGCGCTCAGGTCGGTCTGGTTGATCCAGCCACTGGACGTCGAGTTACGGCTCTTCGCGCCACGGTAAGCACTGCCGTTGGCCACGTTGCCCTTGCTGTCGTCAGGGTTGGTGACGATGTAGTCCAGGGTCGAACGGGACATGCGAAAGCTGTTCGACACGGTCAGGCTATCGTTCAGATCGTGCTCGAGCTTGATGGTGCCGCTGTCGTTGCTGGTCTGGCGATAGTCGCGACCGGTGAGGCCGTAGAAGTTGTCGCGGTTAACGTTGGCCGGCTTGTCGACGTTGTACTTGCTACGGTTGGGGCTCAAGGTCAACGGGATGCCGTAGTCGGGCATGTCGTCGGTTTCGACGTGGTAGTAGTCGACGGTCAAGCGGGTATCGGTGCCCAGGCCGAAGGCGAAGGACGGTGCCACGCCCCAGCGACTGACGTCCACGGCATCACGCCCGGCGACGTTGGCTTCGTGCTTCATCAGGTTCAGCCGGAACGCCGAGGTGTCGGTCATCTGCTGGTTCAGATCGAGGGTGGTGCGCTTGGTCTGGTCCGAACCCCAGGTGAAGCCGCCGTTGTAGGCATTGCCCAGCTTGGCGGTCTTGCTCACCAGGTTCAGGCTGCCACCGGTGGAACCGGCGCCGGTGAAGGCTGACCCCGGGCCTTTACTGACCTCGATCGACTCAACGTTGAAGATCTCGCGGCTCTGGGACGCCACGTCGCGCATGCCGTCGATGAACACATCGCTTTCGGCGTTGAAGCCGCGAATGATCGGACGATCGCCGGCCGGGTTGCCGCCCTCGCCGGCACCAAAGGTGATACCCGGCGTGGTGCGCAGGGCGTCGACCAGGCTGGTGGCGCCGGTGTCGCGAATCACTTGTTGCGGGATCACGGTGACGCTTTTCGGCGTCTCGCGCAGTGGCGCGGTGTACTTCCTGGAGGCCGAGGTATCGGTCTTGTAGGAGGTGTCATCCTGCTCGCCTACAACGCTGGTGGCGTCCAGGGAAATCGCATTGCCGGGTGCTTTTTCGTCGGCCTTCTCGGTTGCGAAAACCATGTGGCCCGCAGAGCCGGCGGTGATCGCCACGCCAATTGCAGAGGCGAGCAAACGCGGTGAACTGACCGTTGATTGTGGTTGTTGGCGTGACATGTGAATTCCCCTCCCCAAGGATTTGAGGTCGCGGAATGTAGAGTAAATACGTATCTGTATCAATTGCGAGACATTGCTATTTGAGACAAATTTACATTCTTTACAATTTGCCTTTACGGTTTTTGCGGTTTCATTCGTCTCTTGGGTTTTACATGTGCAATAAGAATCAATACCATTAACATCCCTTTGCTTTCAGGTGTCTTTCGATGTTGTTGCACATTCCCGGCGTGTTCGCGAAAGAAGAAGTGCAGCGCATTCGCGAGGCCCTGGCGCAGGCGGATTGGGCCGATGGCAAAATCACCGCCGGTTACCAGTCGGCGAAGGCCAAGCACAATCTGCAACTGCCTGAAGGACATCCGTTGACCAAGGAAATCGGTGCGGCAATGCTCGAACGGCTGTGGAAAAATCCGCAGTTCATGTCAGCGGCATTACCGCACAAGGTATTCCCTCCATTGCTGAACTGTTACACGGCCGGTGGCAGTTTCGACTTCCACATCGACAATGCCGTGCGTCAGCCCAAGGGCAGCATCGAGCGGGTGCGCACCGACCTGTCGGCGACGCTGTTCTTCAGTGAACCGGAGGATTACGACGGCGGCGAACTGGAAATCCAGGACACCTTCGGCACTCAGCGCGTGAAATTGCCGGCCGGCGATATGGTCCTGTATCCCGGCACCAGCCTGCACAAGGTCAACGCCGTCACGCGTGGAACCCGCTACGCATCGTTTTTCTGGACGCAAAGCCTGGTGCGTGAAGACAACCAGCGCGCTTTGCTGTTCGAGATGGACGGGGCGATTCAGCAGCTGACCCAGGACTTGCCCGACCATCCTTCATTGATCCGCCTGACCGGTACTTACCACAACCTGTTGCGTCGCTGGGTCGAGGTATGAGTTATCAATTGCGCCGCGAGGAAGTCCTCGACGGTGATCGCCTCAAGGCCATGCTGGAGGAAAGCCCGGCGCGCGCAGCCCAGGCGATTCTGATCGCCGCCCGTGAAGGTGTGCTGGATGCCCAGGCCTTGCTGGGACAGATTTTGCTGGACGGGCGGGGTATCGAGCGGGATCAGCCGCTGGCGCTGCGCTGGTTCGGGATTGCGGCTCAGGGCGGGCACTTGATGGCGCGCAATATGCTCGGGCGTTGCCATGAACATGGCTGGGGTTGCGCCGCCGATGCGACGGTCGCCGCAGGGCATTATCGAGTCGCCGCTGAAGCCGGGCTGGATTGGGCGATGTACAACTACGCCAATCTGCTGGCGACTGGGCGCGGGGTGACCGAGAACCAGCGGCAAGCACTGAGTCTGTATCGACAGGCAGCCGAATTGGGCCACGCGAAATCGATGAACCTGCTTGGACGATATCTGGAAGAAGGACAGGATTGCCCTGCTGATCCATTGGCGGCACGGCTTTGGTATCGGCGATCCGCCGAAGGCGGGGATTTTCGGGGGCAGTTCAGTTATGCGGCGCTGTTGGCAGATGAGGGGCAGGTTGACGAAGCACTGTCCTGGCTGCGTCGGGCATTAGCCGCCGGCAACCAGAACTTTTTGCGGGTGAGTGGGGAGGCGCTGAATAACGCTCCCCACCCCAGGATTCGTGCGATGGCTGGGAAGTATCACCAGCGTGCGTCCGAACTCGCTCAACCATTGGGTTAGCCGCGCAGCCACTGGCCTTTAAGGTTTTCCAGGTAGCGCTTGAAAGGCTTGGCCTGGGCGATCAGCTTTTGACCCTTTTTGAAGACGTCATTTCCGGCACCCTCGGTGATGGTTTCGAGAAACAGCGACACGGCTTCGACAATGTTGCTCGTTTCATCCGCATACGAATCGCGCGGTTCGATCACCTTTTTCGTGTCGTTCAGCTGTTTGACTTTCTTGTCGATGTCGCTCATTTGGGTGACGAGAGAGTCCAGGCGATCTTGTCGATCTTTAAGGCGAACCCGTAGCGTGGTTCGAGCTCTGATCAGGTCCTGGTATTTGATCAGTTCGTTTGCCTCATCAAGAAACTTGTTCGCGACCACAATGCCAGCCTTCAACGCGGCGGATTGAGGTGTTTCAGGTTGATTGCCGATCATCCCTGTCAGTTGCTCCAGCAGAGGTTTCAGGCGATCAATGAAGCTGAGGCTTTCAAACAGGCTGATCGCTTCGTTCAAGACCTTTTCATCTTCGAGCAGCTTGTCCACGGGTGGCTTTTCTTTGTCCAGCTCAATGACCAACGCCTCGCGAGCTTGCGCCAGTTCGGCAATCTTGTATCGATTATTGCTGATGGAGGAATACCGGACACTGTAGATAGCGTCGCTGAGTTCTGTCTGCACTTCATCCAGTTTGTTAGTGCACATCGAAATCAATTGTGTGGCCACTTTGGTATAGGACTCAATGGCGATTTTGGTTTGTGCATTCACTTCGCCGGCTGACAGAGCGATCAGCGCTTCCAGCGTCTCGTTGAGTGCCGTGGTTTCCAGGCTGATGATTGCAGACGTTAATGTCTTGGACGCGACCTGGTCTGTCTCAGTGATTTGAGCATTAAGCTTGATCAGCTCATTGCGCAGGGCTTCGATATACAGGTCAGCGGAGCCGATAATGGCCTGATAGCGAATGGTTTCTCGGCTGTCGCGAATAATCGACATGTCAGGTGCGGTGTACGATGGCGTGCTCATAAATATCCTTATTTATAGTGGGTTAGATTGGCTTTGGTATCAGTCGAATGCTTTGATTAATGCTTTGGCGTTGGATTCAATGTTCTTCCAGTTGCTGAGCACCACTTTCAGGCTCGAAACAAAGGACCTGAGTGTCAGGAATGCGTGAATGCCGTCAATTTTGTTTTTTGACGAGTCGATGTATTCGGAAATCGTGATCCACAAGGTTTCCAGATGTGCAGTACTTTCCGCCGCTCCGATGAGGTAGGAGTCGACGTTGTACAAACGGGTGTGGAGGGTCAACAAGGTACCTGTCAGAACGCTTTTCTTGCGAACTTGCTCGGTGAGTTCATCCCGACGTCGGATCAATGGCGCTACATGGGCGTCCTGCAGCATGGCTTTGATCTGCAGAAGTTTGTAGCCCAGCGGGTCGATGAACGACATGAAGGATTCAAAGAAATTGGGTTCGTACTCCCTGGTTTTTTCATCGACCAAGTGTTGGGCTTCATCAATTGCAGCATTGAGTCGGGTGATCTCGGCATTCAATTCGTGGTTGCCGGCCAGCTTGAGCTTTTCTCCAATCAACACCGCGACCACATTCGTCAGCTCGGTTTTGAAGTGTTTCAGGCGAAGCTGGATGTCAGTGCTGCTGGTTTTCTTTTGTTCGATGGAACTGGCAATGAACTGGATAGAGTCCTTGATGGACGGAAACCTGTTTTTCTCATCTTGCCCAATTTTTAACTCGGGAAGTTTGGCGATCTCTTCGTCAGTCAGGCCTTCAATTGTGCCAATGTAATTTTGGTAGCCCGGCATTGTTTCAATGGCGGCGATAATGTCGTCTCCGAAGTACCGCAGGTCTTCAGAAAATGTCTGGAGGCTGCCAGCGACTCTTTTCATCGACAGCTCGATATCGTTCCAGCTATTGGCATTAGTGACGATTTTGGCACAGGTATTTGCAATGTCATAAGGCTCCAGTCCCGCGATGCCAGTATGTTCGCTTTTTAACAGGATCTTAATATCGTCGATATTCACTGGAAGTGACTTGGCGGCGGTAATGTATTCTTTGATTCGTTGGATGTCTCCTTTGGTAACAATGGGTGGCGATGCGCTAAAGGCAAAGCCTTTGTTAATGGTTTCGGCGGTATAGAGTGGTACTTGATTAAGTTGCATGTTTGAAATCCATTTCAAGTTGGTGAKCGCGCAGCATAACTTTACTTTGGGCTTGGGTGTTTGATGGGTGTGTAACGATATATGGAGTTGGAAATTAAGTTGTTCTAGCTGTAAGCAGAAATAAAAAAACCCGTGAAGTTCACGGGTTTTCTCAGTGGGCTATTGCTTGTTAAACGTAAAACGATTTCAGCGGCGGAAAGCCATTGAATTCAACCGCGCTGTAACTGGTGGTATACGCACCGGTCGACAACCAGTACAAACGATCACCAATGGCCAGGTTCAGCGGCAAACCATACTTGTAGTTTTCATACATGATGTCGGCGCTGTCGCACGTTGGACCGGCGATGACCACTTCTTCCATCTCGCCTTTCTTCTCGGTCCAGATCGGGAACTTGATGGCTTCGTCCATGGTTTCGATCAGGCCGGAGAACTTGCCCACATCCGTGTACACCCATCGCTCTACAGCGGTACGGGATTTACGCGCCACCAGCACCACTTCGCTGACCAGAATGCCGGCGTTGGCGATCAGCGAACGGCCCGGCTCCAGGATGATTTCCGGCAGGTCGTCGCCGAAGTCTTCCTTCAGGAAGCGGATGATTTCTTCAGCGTAGGTTTCCAGGCTGTTGGTGCGGGTGATGTAGTTGGCCGGGAAGCCGCCACCCATGTTGATCAGCTTCAGGTGGATGCCGTCTTCTTCTTTCAGGCGTTCGAAGATCACTTTGACCTTGGCGATTGCCGCGTCCCAGACGCTGATGTCGCGCTGTTGCGAACCGACGTGGAACGAGATGCCGTATGGCACCAGGCCCAGGTCACGAGCGAGGATCAGCAGGTCCATGGCCATGTCGGTCTGGCAGCCGAATTTGCGCGACAAAGGCCAGTCGGCAGTGGTCGAGCCTTCAGTCAGGATACGTACGTAGACTTTCGCGCCCGGAGCGGCCTTGGCAATGTTGCGCAGGTCGGCTTCGGAGTCGGTGGCGTACAGGCGCACGCCCTTGTCGTAGAAGTAGCGAATATCTTTGGATTTCTTGATGGTGTTGCCGTAGCTGATCTGGTCGGCGCTGACGCCACGGCTCAGCACTTTGTCCAGCTCATAGATCGAGGCGATGTCGAAGCTCGAACCTTTCGCTTTGAGCAGGTCGATGATTTCCACGGCCGGGTTGGCCTTTACCGCGTAGTAGACCTTGGCGAATTCGAAACCGGCACGCAGGTCGTCGTAGGCCTGGGCGATCATCGCGGTGTCGATCACCACGAACGGGGTTTCTTGTTTGTC
The DNA here is from genome assembly GCF_056406935.1 of Pseudomonas sp. P1_A1. Taxonomy (NCBI): domain Bacteria; kingdom Pseudomonadati; phylum Pseudomonadota; class Gammaproteobacteria; order Pseudomonadales; family Pseudomonadaceae; genus Pseudomonas; species Pseudomonas sp. P1_A1. The sequence goes on from NZ_JBFTZE010000009.1 coordinate 135,338, forward strand.
GGCGAAGGCCTTCATTTTCTGGAAGGTTTCGCGCGCGAAATAGTCTTCGACGTTGATCGACATGCTGGGAACTCCTACTGGCAAACTGAAATTATCAATGGGTGCAAATGAACGCCCTCCGTATCCCCACTTTGGTTCGCCTACTTCCCAAGGCATGTCGCCGAAAGCAAAAAGGCCATGGGAGGCGGTGCTTCCCTTGGCCTTGCTGTCTCGTCGTCAGTACTTGAGCCGGATGGATCGTTTCCAGCATGGACGTTCGGCGCGAACTTTAGGGCGTGAGGGGCTTGAGATCAACAAAAAATGTCGCGTTTTTGCACGCTTCCGTCGTGCGGTCCCTGACAGCTACTGATGTAACCGACCTGCGTGACAGTGTGATGTTCCCCGAATGAGGAATTTTGAAGGGATTTGCACTGCTTTTGTGGCGAGGGGGTTGCCCCCTCGCCACAGGGTCAGATCAGGCGGCAGCGGTCTCGGCTGGCGAAACAATACTGGTCTTGCCCCCACGGGACTTACCGGAGCTCAAATATTCCGCAATCGATTCCTGAGTCACTTCCCCCAGAAACACCCGCTCCGCATCCATTACCGGCAGCCACGAGCGGTTGAACTCGTACATACGCGACAGCAGGATGCGCAAATGTTCGTCATACGCCGCGGTGGCGTTGAACTCGCGCCGGTATTGCGCGCAGGTGCCGGTCTGGCGATGCAGGTCGCGTCGACGCACGTAGCCCAAGGCCTTGTTCTCGGCGCAGGTCACCACCACGTAGCGGCGGTCCAGTTCGTCCATCAATTCCAGCGCCTCGGCCACCGGGGTTTCCGGGCTCACCGACGGCGCGTTGTCCGCCGCATCTTCAGCCTTCACCAGCAGCAAGCGTTTGAGCGTGCTGTCCTGGCCGACGAAGTTGCTGACAAAATCGTCCGCCGGATGCGCGAGCAGGGTGTCCGGGTGGTCGATTTGCAACAACTTGCCAGCGCGGAAAATCGCGATTTTGTCACCGAGCTTGATGGCTTCGTCGATGTCGTGGCTGACCATGATCACCGTCTTGTTCAGCGCCCGTTGCATCTCGAAGAACTCGTTCTGGATCATTTCGCGGTTGATCGGGTCGACCGCGCCGAACGGTTCGTCCATCAACAACAGCGGCGCATCCGCCGCCAGCGCTCGAATCACGCCGATCCGCTGTTGTTGGCCGCCGGACAATTCACGGGGGTAGCGAGTCAGGTATTGCTTGGGCTCAAGCTTGATCATGCTCATCAACTCGCGGGCGCGGTCATGGCATTTCTGTTTGTCCCAACCCAGCAGGCGCGGAACGATGGTGATGTTTTCCTCGATGGTCATGTTCGGGAACAGACCGATCTGCTGGATCACATAACCGATGTTGCGACGCAGGGCCACGGCGTCGAGGTCGGTGGTGTCTTCGCCGTTGATCAGAATCTTGCCGGAGGTTGGCTTGATCAGGCGGTTGATCATCTTCAGCGTGGTGCTCTTGCCGCAGCCCGATGGCCCGAGGAACACACAGATCTCGCCTTCATTGACGGTCAGGCTCACCGAGTCCACGGCTTTCACATCTTTGCCGTTGCTTTGGAAGGTCTTGCTGAGGTTTTGAAGTTCGATCATTTGAGTAATCCTTTTGGAGTCAGCGTGCGTTGCAGCCATTGCAGAAGCAGGTCGGCGAAGATGGCCAGGAGACTGACCAGCACCGCGCCGACGATCAGCATCGACATGTCGCTGCGGCTGATGGAAGCGAGGATGAGTACACCGAGGCCACCGGCGCCGATGGTGGCGGCGATGGTCATCACGCCGATGTTCATCACCACGGCGGTGCGTACACCGGCGAGGATCACCGGCACGGCAATCGGCAGTTCGACCATGCGCAGGCGCTGGCCGAAGGTCATGCCGATACCGCGGGCGGCTTCGCGAATGCCGGGTTCCACGCCGGTCAGCGCCAGGTAGGTGTTACGCATGATCGGCAGCAGCGAATACAGAAACACGGCGGTGATCGCCGGCATCGGGCCCAGGCCCTGGCCGAACCTGGAGTAGAACGGCAACAGCAGGCCGAATAGCGCAATCGACGGCACAGTCAGCAAAACCGTGGCGCTGGCTTGTAACGGGCCGGCCAATGTCGGGAAGCGGGTCATCAGGATGCCCAGCGGCACGCCGACCAGAATCGCCAGCGTTACCGCGATGCCAACCAGGGTGATGTGCTGCCAGGTCAGGTGCAGCACCAGCGGCCAATCGAGATGGGAAAAGGCGTTGAGAAATTCCATGACTTTTCCTCTTTAGTTCAACGGATGCTGGCGCAGGAAATCTGCGGCAACCGATGACGGGCTTTCGTGATCGACATCGACCCGCGCATTGAGCTGGCGCATGGTGGCGTCGTCGAACAGTTCGGCCAGTGGCTTGAGCTCTTCGGCGAGTTTCGGGTGGGCATCGAGGTAGGCCTGGCGCACCACCGGCGCGGCGGTGTAATCGGGGAAGTAATGCTTGTCGTCGTCGAGCAACTTGAGTTTGAAGGCGTTCAAGCGACCGTCGGTGGTGTAGACCAGACCGGCGAACACCTGGCCGTTGCGCAGGGCGGTGTAGACCAGCCCGGCATCCATCTGGCGAATGTTATTGCGGGTCAGGTTCATGCCATAGAGATCAACCATGCCGCCCAAACCGTCCGAACGGTTGGCGAATTCGGTGTCCAAAGCGACGAGGTGATTAGTCTTCGCCTCGGCTTGCAACACCTCGTTCAACTGGCTGATGGTGTTGATCTGCGGGTAAGCCTTCGCGGTTTTTTCCGGCAGGGCCAGGGCGTAGGTGTTGCTGAATTTCGACGGAGTCAGCCAGACCAGGCCTTTTTTTCCGTCGAGTTCTTTCACCCGGGCGTAGGACTGCGCGCTGTCGAGTTTTTCAGTGACATGGTTGTAAGCCACCAGCGACACACCGGTGTATTCCCAGAGCATGTCCAGTTGGCCACTTTCGTGAGCACTGCGGGCCAGATTGCTGCCCAGGCCGCCGGTCACCTGGGTGTCGTAACCCTTGGTGCGCAGGTATTGGGAAGTGATTTCCGCGAGCAGGGTTTGTTCGGTGAACACCCGGGCGCCGATGCGGATCAGCGGTTTTTCAGCGGCTTGGGCGATTCCTGCGAACAGCAGAACGCAGCCTAGTAAAAAGCTTGATGTCTTCATGAGAATTCCTTTGCCGAGGCTTAAGACGGGCGCAGGCCGCGTTCGAGCCAGAGGCGGCTGGCGAGTGTCACCAGACCGTCGAGCAGCAAGGCCAGCAGGGCGGTGCAGGCCGCGCCGAGCAGCAGTTGCGGCTGATTGTTCAGGGCGATGCCGGGGAAAATCAGGCTGCCCAGACTGTTGGCGCCAATCAGGAACGCCAGCGGCGCGGTCCCGACGTTGATCGCCAGCGCCACGCGCACGCCACCGATGATGATTGGCACGGCATTCGGCAATTCGACCCGGCACAGCACCTGAGTCGGGGTCATGCCGATGCCGACGGCGGCTTCTTTGAGCGAACCCTGAACGTTTTTCAGCCCTTCATAGGTGTTGCGCACGATCGGCAACAGCGAAGCCAGGAACAGAGCGAAGATCGCCGGGCCGCTACCGATGCCGAGGATGCCCAGGGCGATGGCCAGTACGGCGAGCGGCGGCACGGTGTTGCCGATGTTGAAAATTTGCATGAAGCGTTCGGCGCGGCCCACCAGGGTCGGGCGACTCAAGACGATGCCAGCGGGGATGCCCACAACGAGGGCGGCCAGCATGGAAGCGAGGACAAGGATCAGATGAGCTTGCAGGTAAAACAACAAATCGTCGCGGTACTGTTCGATCGTGTTGATGCCAATCCAGTGGACCAGCAGGGCCAGAAGGGCGACGACAACCGCACCCCCTGTCAGCCCTTTGCCATAGCGAATAGCCACAGGCGGACTCCTTTTTCAGTCGGCGAACGCAGTCCCGTGTGGCATGCCATTCCTGGCTACCGGGAAAACAACGTTCGCGAGAAGCAGCTCTACATGCTGATAAAACCGCATGAAATCGAGCCATAAGCGCAGCCTCGTCAGGCTGATTTGCTGATATTTCAGCCCCTGACGATGGGTCGTAACAGGGGAGTGGACGCCTCCACCTTTTAAAAGGTTCCATAAATAACAGCATTTAGCCACCGCGTAGGAGCTGCCTTCGACAGCTCCTACGTTGGATTACGGCCATCGGCGGCTCCTGTGGATGGTGGTCCGTAGATCACTTTTTAAGCTATACTCGCCGCCCTTTTTTGAATCACCGCCAGGCGATTTCCCATGACCAAACAGGCCGCCGAAGTCGCGAAACGCCGCACTTTCGCCATTATTTCCCACCCCGATGCCGGTAAGACCACCATCACCGAGAAGCTCTTGCTGATGGGCAAGGCGATTGCGGTTGCCGGCACGGTGAAATCTCGCAAGTCCGACCGCCATGCCACCTCCGACTGGATGGAAATGGAAAAACAACGGGGTATTTCCATTACCACGTCGGTCATGCAGTTCCCGTATCGCGACCACATGATCAACCTGCTCGACACCCCGGGCCACGAAGACTTCTCCGAAGATACTTACCGCACCCTGACTGCGGTGGACTCGGCATTGATGGTCCTCGACGGCGGTAAGGGTGTAGAACCACGGACCATCGCCCTGATGGACGTCTGCCGTCTGCGTGACACGCCGATCGTCAGCTTCATCAACAAACTCGACCGTGACATCCGCGACCCGATCGAACTGCTCGACGAAATCGAAGCAGTCCTGAAGATCAAGGCCGCGCCGATCACCTGGCCGATCGGTTGCTACCGCGACTTCAAGGGTGTGTATCACCTCGCCGACGACTACATCATCGTCTACACCGCCGGCCACGGTCATGAGCGCACCGAAACCAAAATCATCGAGAAGCTCGATTCCGATGAAGCGCGCGCGCACTTGGGTGACGAGTACGAGCGTTTCATCGAGCAGCTGGAACTGGTGCAGGGCGCCTGCCACGAATTCAATCAACAGGAATTCCTCGACGGCCAACTGACCCCGGTGTTCTTCGGTACCGCGCTGGGCAACTTCGGTGTCGATCACGTGCTCGACGCTGTGGTCGATTGGGCACCAAAACCACTGGCCCGTGTCGCCAACGAGCGCACCGTCGAGCCAGTGGAAGAGAAGTTCAGCGGTTTCGTGTTCAAGATCCAGGCGAACATGGACCCCAAACACCGCGACCGCATCGCCTTCATGCGCATTTGCTCCGGCAAATACGAAAAGGGCATGAAGATGCGCCATGTGCGCACCGGCAAGGACGTGCGGATCGGCGACGCGCTGACCTTCTTCTCCTCTGAGCGTGAGCAACTGGAAGAAGCCTACGCCGGCGACATCATCGGCCTGCACAACCACGGCACCATCCAGATCGGCGACACCTTCACCGAAGGCGAAACCCTGGGTTTCACCGGCATCCCGCACTTCGCCCCGGAACTGTTCCGCCGCGTGCGCCTGCGCGATCCGCTGAAATCCAAGCAACTGCGTCAAGGCTTGCAGCAACTGGCCGAAGAAGGCGCCACCCAGGTGTTCTTCCCCGAGCGCAGCAACGACATCATTCTCGGCGCCGTCGGTGTGCTGCAGTTCGATGTGGTCGCCAGCCGCTTGAAAGAGGAATACAAGGTCGAGTGCTCCTACGAGCCGATCACCGTGTATTCCGCGCGCTGGATCGAGTCCGGCGACAAGAAGAAGCTTGAGGAATTCACCAACAAGGCCGTGGAAAACCTCGCCCTCGACGGCGGCGGTCACCTGACCTACCTGGCCCCGACTCGGGTCAACCTGGCACTGATGGAAGAACGCTGGCCGGACGTGAAATTCCGTGCGACGCGTGAGCATCACTAAGCGCTGAGCTGCAAACCCCAAAGCCCCGATGCGCGAGCCTCGGGGCTTTTTATTGTCCGGGCGGCGTGCCGCACCACGACCCCTGTAGGAGCTGCCGAAGGCTGCGATCTTTTGATCTTGTTTTTTAGAAGCAAAATCAAAAGATCGCAGCCTTCAGCAGCTCCTACGAGAAGCATGTGCGACAACGTGCAGATTGCAGCGAGCCAGCGACAGACATATAGGGTTTTTCCGGTGCGCCTGTGGCTTGACCCTAAATCTCAGCGCCAGTCCTGCCCCCAAGAAAGGATGGAATCGGCTGCATTTTTCAACGCATTGTGTTGCTGCTTAAAGTTTGGATAGTCGTTTGAAAGAGGAAGGTCGAGTGGTCCTACAAACCGATCATCATGTGCTCCACCCCGCCGGACGTAAAATTTCGTGCGATGCGTGAGCATCACTAAGCGCTGAATTGCGAAAACCGAAAGCCCCGTTGCGAACGCAGCGGAGCTTTTTTATTGGGGGCGCCGGGCATGGCGCGTGGCCCTTAACCTGGCATTGTTATTCAGGGTGCCCCAGACACCCTTTGGGCTTATAACGCGATAGTGTTTAAAGCAGCGCCAGAGAGTTAGTTGTACGTCAATCTACTAGTTCTCGTAGGTTTCCGAATTAAAAAGCTTATTCCTCTGCGAGTTTTGGTAGGTTGCGTCGCCATGTGGACTTTCGCATGATTGTGAACGGGGCAAATTCGACCATGCTTATAAAATATTACCTAGCGGTAAATGCAGAGGGTAAGGGGCGAAAATTATAAAGCGTAAGGCAGCTGATTGAGTATTCGGGATGATTTGGTTGTTCAGCGTATGAGCTGAAACTCTCCCGCATGGCAGTGGTCATGAAGTAGTTGCAGATAAGTCTTCGATGACTTTTGAAGTGCATGTTGTGAGATGTCTGGCCTTTTATGATTTTGGGCGGTGGGGTGTCAGTCGTGCCGCGTTAAACCATCTTATAGATTTAAGGTGGTCAAAATTTTAATGCTTTTGCAAGAGAGTTATTATGGATAAGCGAACTATTGCTGCAGCGGCTTTGGCTGACTTCAAAACTAATCGGCGCAAATGGGTGGCGCTCTATTTTTTCAAAGTTCTTATTTGGGGCTTATGGATTGCGTTATGTGTTTACGGTATTTTGGTGGCACAGAATATAAGCGTCACCATTGTGCTGCAGTTGTTACTGGGCGCTGCTTTCGCCCATGGTGTTGAATTACAGCATCAGGCGTTACACCAGTCTGGCTTCCGCTCTCGACGTGTAAATAGATTCGTTGGCATAGCACTAGGATTGCCAATGCTGGTTTCTTATTCGTCTTATCAGGATAGTCATCTTTTTCATCACAAAGCGCTCGGTAAACCAGAAGATGCAGAATTCTTTGAGTATGGAGATAAAGCGGAAAGACAGGTGCTGGCTGTGATAAAACATTTTTTCCTGATTAATCATTTTTGTGATTTTTTGAAGAATGTTATCGACGCACTCAATGGACGGCATTTCAAGACAAAGCTGATTCCGCAAAATGCACAAAGAATTAGATTTGAGTACGTATTGATAGCCGTGGTTGTTGTGGCGGCGTTTTTTCTGAACAGTGAATTACTCTTTAAATGCTGGATCATTCCGCTTTTCTTGTTTGCTGCGCCTATTCATGCCCTGATTGAACTACCTGAGCACTACGCATGCAACAAAAGCTCGACTGATGTGTTCGATAATACCCGCTCTATTAAAACCCATCCGCTGGCCTCCTGGTTCACCAACGGAAATAATTACCACGTTGAGCATCACTGGATGGCTTCATTGCCAGTCGAACAATTGGCTTCCGTTCACCAGAAAATTGAATTTCAGATACATCATCTTTCGAGCTCCTATTTTTCTTTCTATCGCCAATTTTTTTCAAGCTTGCTGTTTGGTAATCGAGCGCCTCAATCACAACAAGGACTGTAAACATGCATTTGAATCGACCTAATAAAATTGTGCTGGCATTTTCAGGTGGACTTGACACATCCGTGATACTTAAGTGGCTTCAAGTGACATACGACTGTGAAATCGTTACTTTTACTGCGGATTTAGGACAAGGCGAAGAAGTGGAGCAAGCGCGAGATAAGGCGCTCGCATTGGGTGTGTTGCCGCAGAATATCTACATTGAGGATCTGCGCGAGGAGTTTGTATCTTCCTATGCTCAGAAAATGTTTCGTGCCAATGCTGCCTACGAAGGTTACTACTTGATGGGAACCCCCATCGCACGTCCATTGGTAGCCAAGCGCCAAATTGAAATCGCGCGCGCCGTGGGAGCTGATGCGGTAGCGCATGGATGCACGGGAAAAGGTAATGATCAGTTGCGCTTTGAACTTGCCTACTATGCCCTTGCTCCTGATATCCGCGTCATCTCGCCATGGCGCGAATGGGAATTGGCAGGGCGCGCCGAGTTGCTTGAGTTTGCAGACACCCATGGGATTGCGGTAGCTCGCGACAAGCGCGGTGCTGCGCCGTATTCATCAGATGCGAACTTGCTGCATGTGTCTTGCGAGGGTAAATCGCTTGAAGATCCATGGGCTACTCCTGAAGAAAACGCGTGGTCAAAAGTCGTGTCGCCAGAGGCCGCGCCTGACAGCCCTAGCTGGGTTGAAATCGATTTTGAACATGGCGATCCAGTAGCGCTGAACGGTGATCGCGTGACCCCGGCTACACTGCTGACAAAGCTGAATGCGCTGGGCGCGCAGAACGGGATTGGACGACTCGATATTGTTGACACTCGATATGTCGGACTCAAATGCCGGGGACTGTTTGAAACCCCAGGAGGAACTATTTGGCAAGTAGCGCACCGCGCAATTGAATCCATTACGCTGGATCGCGAGGAGGCTCATTTGAAAGATGAACTGATGCCTCGTTATGCCGCCTTGATCTATAACGGTTACTGGTTCTCTCCTGAGCGCGAAATGCTACAGGCACTCATTGATAAGAGTCAGGAACGCGTAACGGGTCGTGTTCGTCTCCGGTTGTATAAAGGTAATGTCATTGTTGAGGGGCGGAAAAGTTTTAATAGCCTGTATCGCCAGGAGCTGGTCACATTTGAAGGGGGAGGTAGTTATGATCAGCGAGACGCCACGGGTTTCATAAAGATTAATGCCTTGCGGCTACGTCTACTTGGCGAAGTCAACAATTCGCTCTTATAAGATTTTAGTCGTGTGCGTGTATGCGGGCATAAAAACTAGTTTGCGCTGAGGTACCTATTGCAATGACTATTCAACGATTGCTGACTATTGAAGATCTGTCTACAGAAAACGTGAATGCCCTTTTGCTGGTCGCTGAAGCACTTGAGGTACATGTACAGGCTTATGGATATTTGCCACCACTGCTACGTGGTAAATGTCTGGGTATGATTTTCGATGAGACCTCTTTAAGAACCCGAACGGCGTTTGAGCGAGCCATTGGTGACTTGGGCGGACAAGCCATTCACTATAATGGCAAGGAGGCCCGTATCGGTATTCATGCCACCAAGCAGGAACACCTGGAAGACTTCGTGAATGTAGCAGGTCGTTTCAATGACATACTTCTAAGTCGTATCTATGATTTTAAGGTACAGCAGCGAATAGCAGATCTATCACCGGTGCCGTTTGTTAATGGTATGTGCGATGAACATCATCCAACCCAGGCGCTCTGTGATTTTCTAACGCTGGCACGGCACTTTGGTCACGTTGCCGGTTTGAAAATTGCGTTCGTCGGCGATAGTACCAATATTGCACTCTCGCTGGCGCAAACTGCGGCAAAACTTGGGGCTCGTTTTGTCTGCGCTACGCCATCGGGGTGGGAGTTGCCTGAGGCGCTGACAGCACATTTGTCTGGTTATTCAACCACCAATGATCCAAAAGAAGCGGTGGCAGATGCTCACGTAGTGATAACAGATTCATGGATTCCAATGAATAAAAGTCACGAGGCAAATGCTCGTCGCGCTGTGCTTGCCCCGTACCGTGTCACTGCAGAGCTGATGAATCACGCACGCGCTAATGCAATCTTCCTGCACAATTTGCCAGCTTATCGAGGGGACGAAGTATTACCTGAAGTTATTGATGGACCCCAATCGGTAATCTACGACGAAGCCGTTGCACGATTACACATCGCACGTGCGCTACTACTGGCAATGCTGCGTCCGGATTGGAATGATCTGGTCATTGCTGTGCAAGGCTCTAGGCATCAACCAAATGAGCTTGCCAGTTGCCTGACAGAATTGGCTAACGTGGCGGTCGGAGTGAAGGTCGCATGAATAACGCCGCCCAGTTCAAAGCCGCTGCGTCTGCAATGGCAGCCATTGGCGCCACCGCACATTTTGATTGGCGCCTGGCTGGCTATGATTTGCAGTGTTCACAAGCGCACGTCGAAATGCTCTGCAGGCAAAATATTATTTGCGAAGCAGACGCCTCGCAGCTTCTGTCCGGACTAGAGCAACTAAGCCAGGAGGTACGTTCTGGCGAGTTCGTGGCCTCGCCAGACGCGGAAGATATTCATACCGCACTGGAACTTAAACTGGAGACACTCGTCGGGCCAGTCGCCGGTTGGCTGGGCACTGCCCGAGCGCGTAACGATCTTGCAGTGACTGCTCTGAAACTTTGGTTGAGGGATCAGATCGATGCATTGCTCAGCAAGTTGAAAGTATTACTGGAAGCCTTCCGACAGCAGGCGCTCCGCCATGCGGCTACTGTCATGCCAGGGTACTCGCACTTGCAAGTCGCCCAGCCAATAACATTCGGGCATCTTAATCTGGCGTACGCTGAAACCCTACTACGAGATGGTGAACGTTTAGTATTTGCCCGTGCCGCTTTGTGTGAGTGTCCACTCGGTAGCGCAGCGCTTGCGGGTACCAGTTTCGCTATTGATCGGACATACACCGCGCAGCGATTGGGCTTTGAGCGTCCTTCTGCCAACTCTATCGACAGCATTGGCGAGCGTGGTTTTGCAATCGACTTTCTAAGCGCTGCTTCGTCGCTGGCACTCAATTTGTCGCGCTTTGCCGCCGAGGTGGTGTTCTGGTCAACGCAGTCGGTGGGTTTCATCGTGCTACCGAAGGAACTGGTATCCGGTTCGGCTGCAATGCCTCACAAGCGCAATCCGGACGCTGCGGAACTCATCCGGGCTAAAAGCGGTCGAGTTCTTGGGAACTTGCAAGCGCTTCAAGTCGTTGTCAAAGGGTTGCCGTTGACCTACTTCCGAGATTTACAGGAAGACAAGGAACCATTGTTCGATAGCGCCGATTCATTACATTTGTCACTGGACGCGGCCATTTCAATTGTCAAATTGATGCAGCCGCAACCCGAAGCGATGGCACGCGCGGCCTCTATAGGTTTCATCACTTCGTCGGATTTAGCCGACTGGTTGGTCATTAACTTAAATATCCCATTTCGCGAAGCGCATCATTTAGTTGCTCGGCTGGTTCTGTGCGCTCAAGCCAATAATTTGGAGCTTGGTGAGTTGCCTATCGATCTACGTGTTGCACTAGATCCCCGTTTGGCGGTTACGAACTGGCCCTCGTTCAGTCTCGAACAATCGATACGGGCGCGCCGTAGTTATGGCGGCACTGCTCCAGAACTAGTTAGGCAGGCGGCAGAAGAATTCGCGGTCCGACTGAGCAAGTTAAGCGAAATCAACAATAACTAATGGGGCGAATCCACGCGTCGCTGGTTGTTTAAAGTGATGCCTTTATTTCGAAGCGAGTTACCATGTCAGATTTAAATAACGATCTCGTATTGTCGGCGCGAGAGTATTGGCAAAAAGGCTATACAGTAGTTTCCGGCTTGTTCGACGCGGAGTGGGTCGAGCGCATGCGTCAGGAATGTGACCGGTTATGGCGTTTGCCGGGGCTTGGAGATGATTTGAATTTACGCACAGAGTTCCGTCGCGGTCCTGATAATGACTACGTCTTCGATCGCTTGGATCCGGTTGTTGATATGTCGTCAATATTGGCCGAGGCGGTGATGTTTTCACCCTTGATGGAGGCTGTGGATACAGTCTTGGGCGGAAAGTCGGAGTTGTTAAAGTGTAAGTTGATCCGCAAGGATCCAGGTACTAAAGGCTACGCCGTTCACCAGGACTTTCTCTATTGGAAGTGGCTTGATATAAAGCCAGATCAATTATGTTCAGTGGCGATTAACCTTTTTGATAGTGATGAAAGCTCTGGTGGAATTGCTTTTTATCCTGCGCAACATCAGATATTGATTCCAGGGCCTGCGGGTAATGAAGTTGGTGATTGTGATATAGCACGCATCGACACCTCAGTCAGTGAAGTTCCGCTTCTGGGCGCCGGTGACGTCATTATTTTTCATTCGCTCATCCCACATTTTAGTGGACCAAATCTCAGTGATCGATCACGTACCATCCTGCTTCCATCGTATTGCTTAACTGATGAACCAGGCCTGTATGAAAAATATTATACCCGCGAAATTGTCCGGCGTTGTGAAGATATGATTGGTTTTGAACGTTATCTCGCGCAACTCTCTAGTTTCCAACGGACTTTGTTGTCGTGAACCGGAATCAAAGCGGTTCGAATAATTTAAGTATTAAAGGTGATGATTGCATGGATATTTTATTACTTCACCCGGTTTCAGGGTGGTCATTACAGCGTGTCTCACAACTGTGTGTGGAGCATGGCTGGACGTTGACGATTATCACAATTGAAAGTTCTACCGTCGGCAAGGACTGTAAAAACCTGCACGAATGGCTGCGAGTGCCGGCGCTGACCGATGACCCTCTCGAACTACGTTGCCAAATAGGTGAACGCCGGTTCGACGCGGTGGTGGCTGGCAATGAGTTCGCGGTAGTCGCCGCGGATGTATTGGCTGCGGAGTTGGGTCTTTATCACAATAAATTGGACTGCATTCGTTCCTCGCGCAATAAAGCGTTAATGCGCGCGGCTTTTGCCGAGAAACAGATTCCACAGCCTCGAGTACTCGCGGTACTGGCATCCCTTGAGGAGAGTCGAGACTTGGATTGGACACAAGTGTCTTTTCCGGTGATTGTGAAACCTGTCGATATGGCAATGAGTCTTTTCGTAAGGAAGTGTGACACGCGACAGCAAGTAGAGGAAACGCTTGAAAAAATATTTCTTTTCAAGCACTCGCGCCTCACTAACTACGCGTTCACTACCCAAGCGCTGGTTGAAGAGTTTGCGGAAGGCCCGGAATACAGTTTGGAAGGCGTTATTGAACATGGAAAACTGGTGCATAGAGTCCTCACAACAAAGTTTGTTTCACCGCTGCCCTCATGTTATGAAGTGGGGCATATCAGCGGAGAAGAGATACCCTCACAGCATGACGCCGCACTGAGCCGGATTTGTGAGCGTATCGCTGAATGTTGGGGCATGTGCAGTGGGGTGATCCATCTTGAATTCAAGATGACTGAGCAACAATTGTGGGTGATTGAGGCCGCTGCCCGTGTCCCCGGCTGTCATATACCAGTGTTGGTGGAACTGCGTCATGGCTACTCTATTGAAGAGGCCTTCATACGACTGCGTGCGGGTTTGCCATGGCGTGACGGAACCCAATTTACGGTAACACCCGGTTGGGTAGGTATTCGTTTTTCTTTCCTGGATCAACGGCCACTTGAAATAACAGATGATTTGGAGGTGTTAGCCGAACATCACGATGCAGCGGAAGCGCTACCCGGAGCGGAAGCCTATTCGGTTAATCAACGTACCGGCTACACAATAATACGTAGTGCTTCATTTGAACCGATTTCACGCTTTGTAGGTGAACTTTAAGAGGAGCGATGAAATGAATGTGCTTTTATGCGGCGGTATCCGAGATCATCACGATTATTTATATCAAGCCGGCTATCAAGTTACTTGGCTGCTGAGTCGTAGTAGCTTGGCACCCGAAGATTTGAACTCCTCTGCGAGACGCTTCATTGTTTATGCGCCGGAAGACTCACACACTCTGTTGGCAGAGCAAGTATGGCAATTACACCAGCAATTAGACTTTCAACGGGTTTTCGCATTTCACGATGACTCTCAAGAGCTCGCGGCTCATTTGGCGCATGCTATTGGTCGTGACTTTCCCATCAGCCATGCTGCCGTTCATAACACGCGCAACAAAGTTGCTGCTCGGCTGGCACTGGACGTGGCGGGTGTACCGAGTTGCTGGTATGCAGAGGCAATGGATAAGCACGCCCTGCTTGGTATTTTGCGACAGTGTGAATTGGCCAAAGTCATCATAAAACCATCGGATGGCACGGGCAGTATAGGGGTAGTAGCACTGGAGGCCCCCGCGAATGTTGATGAGGAGTGGCTGGATAAACATATCGCCTGTTATCCAGTACTGGTCGAAGAGTTCCTGTGGGGCAAGGAATTTAGTGTTGAATCATTCAGCGTTAGTGGTCGCCACTACGTGCTGGGGATCACGGAAAAGTTCATCGATGCCGCCAGCTTCATCGAAATCGGTCATGTGTTTCCGGCCGAACTGGACCCATTGATAACTGAGGAAATAACGGCCTATGTCGCCAAAGTGCTCGCTGCCACGGGAGTTGAGCATACCGTTGCGCACACGGAGATCATGTTGACGGACCAGGGACCTCTATTGATCGAGACGCATACCCGGGTAGGAGGGGACTACATCCCTCAGTTGGTCCGGCATGTTACGGGGGTGGATCTTTACGAAATTGGTGCGCGTCTGCAGGAAGGGCATTGGTCCTCTTACTTTGTCGAACAATATACTGTGCCCGCGAGCGATGGCTGGTGCGGAATCAGATACCTGCTGCCGGATGCGCCCGGGCAAATCGTCAAGTCGGTGCATGGCGTAGAACAAGCGCGGGCGTTTCCTGGCGTAATGCAGGCACATGCATTGCGTAAGCCCGGGGAACGGATCAAGTCGCTTCTCGAAAGCTTCCCACGCACTGCCTATGTAATCGCCAAGAGCTCGTCACGTACTGAGCTGGACGATGTTCTTACCGCAGCCATTGGAAGTATTCATTATGAGTACGAATGACTCCCTCGCGGAAAGAGGAGGACGTATTCTGGCACCGGTGACTGCTTTTTTATGGGCGGAGTTTGCGCTTAATGTTGGACGTGGCTATTTACTGATAGTTTTTACCCTGCTCTTGTACCGCACCAGCGGTAGCTTATGGAACAACCTGCTCTATGTGACCAGCGACGTTCTCTTTGCATTCATCGCACCTCTGATAGCTGGTGTCTGGGTGGATCGTAAAGGCCCAGGGGTATTGTTGTTTCGCTCTGTCACGCTAATGAGCCTGGCTCTGTTGGTATGTGGGTTACTGGCGTGGGGCAATGGGGTGTCGGCAGGTAGCGTCCTGGCCGCTAGCTTGATCACTGGCATGTTGAATGCCAGCGTGCGTGTGTGCATCTTTACCCTGACTCCTGCACTCGCAGCAAAGCATGAATTAATGCAAATCAATGGTCGGCAACAGGTCGCGTTTCAGTTGGGCAATTTGAGTGGGGTACTGCTGGCGGGTGCTTTGTTCGACCTTATAGGTTTGGGGGCTTCATTCCTCGTCGTTGCCGCATTCACCGCAATGGCCTCATTAGGCTACCGGAAGGCGGTGATTGGACTAGCCCCTCCCAGTGATGTATCTGGTTTTGCTCACAACTTGCGTGCGGGTTTTTTTCAACTGGTGCCCGCCTTGTTTCAAAAAAAAGTGCTGATTGCACTATTCGCGCTGGGAGCCAGCGATTTGATCGCTATCAGTATGTTCAACTTGATGTTGCCTGTACTGGTTACAACTCATTTCGGCGGCCAATCTTTTGCGCTGGCTATTGTTGATTCATTTTACACCGTTGGTTCCGTGGTGCTTGGTTGGGTGGTGGGTCGTTTTGCACTGAAGGGGCGAGAATTACATCCGTTGTTGTTGCTGATGCCGGTTGTCCTGTTGGGCACAATGCTACAGTTCATTTGGTTTAACCGCATCGCATGTTTTGTTGTTGTGTTCGCCTTAGGTTTTTTAGTGTCTTCCTATACAGTTTATTTTACCGCGACTATCCAGGCTCTCGTGCCCACAGTATTACGCGGGCGCTTCGCTGCATTGCGCAGGATGGTGTCGACCGTCGTTGTTTCCGGTACGTCGGCATTATTTGCGGCGAGTTATGCACATCAAGGTTTAGTCGGTGCTGTTTGGGCAACGCTGGGCATTGCCCTGGTTATTCTGGCTGGAGGCGTCGGTTGGGTATGGATGAGGCGTGGTCCTGATGAGCTGAAACTTGCCAGTATCAAGGAAGGCTGCGCTGCAGATCGAAGTGAATATGATGACTTAAAGCCAATTTTCGATCCTCTTCTTCAACTTGTCTCGACAGGAAATAATCGCCGCTCATGAATATTGCCAATCACGTTATTGTTTTGGGGGGAGGGCCTGGTTTATGCGACCGGATCCATCATTTCGGTGCGCTTATAACGCTGGTTGATACTCCCACCAGTTATGATCCGACGCTGGTTGCATCGGTTCATCGTACCTTTTTAACCTGTTTTGAGGACCCGGCTCTGCTGCCAGCTTTGCAAGCTCTGCATGCACAGCAACCATTCCGTGCCGTGTTGTGCATGACGGAGCTGGGCTTGTTACCAGCTGCGCGGATCGCTGCCGCACTAGGGTTGCCCGGTGTGAGCCCTGAAGCGGTGGAGCGCACACGCGATAAGCTAATGATGCGTGAATGGCTGCAACAACAGCATTTCTCAAAGGTGGCCTGCTCTCGAGCCAGTTCTACCCAAGACATCCGAGCCTTCGCCCAAGCGCATGGCTACCCTGTGATTGTGAAGCCACGAAGTGGTCAGGGAAGCCAGTCCATTATGCGTTTCGACTCTTTGGAACAAATAGGCGAATGCACTTTAAGTGAGCAGGATTACATCGTGGAATCCTTTCTTGCTGGACCTGAGTTTTCGGTCGAGACATTCAGCTTCGGTGGTTACCATATGGTGGCTGCTGTCACTGGAAAGTTGACCAATAACAATGATCAACACAATCCATTTGTCGAAATTGGCCACGTAGTTCCGGCTTCGATTACCCCCGAAGAACGGCACATAATTGAAGATTATGTGACACGGTTTTTAACCGTGATGCAAATTAGCGATGGATGCAGCCATACCGAAATTCGTTTAACGGCTACCGGCCCCGAAGTTATCGAAACACATACGCGCGTAGGGGGAGACTCCATTCCGACGCTGGTGCGCCAAGCCTCAGGTTGCGACTTGTTGGACCTGGCGGTTCAATGGCCATTAGGTCTGATCGAGCCTAAGGAGGCACTGGAGACGAACTGTGCGGCTGCCATTCGCTTTTTTACCCCTAAACCCGGAAGAGTCAAGGCGATTACCGGCGTACATCGCTGGCGCGGCATGCCGGGCGTTCTCAATTTGCATTTACCGCTCAAGGTCGGCGAGGTGGTGGGAAAAACTCAAGACTCATTCAGTCGTAGCGGTTATGTTCTTGCTACTGCGCCCACAGCTTGTCAAGCATTAGAGCTGTGTGACAGGGTTATCAACGGGGTTGTCATTGATATCGAATAAGCCCGTGAGATGACCCTTTGCAGTATTAATGGATCTGGCAGTAAAAAACCAGTCTGGTAGGCGATCTACATAAGGAAATGCTTCATGCAGGATACTAATGATAAAGGCATGCTGATTCGCGGCCGCTTCACACGGCGGCTGGCCCATGTGATGGAGCGAATTAATGCTTCCATCGGGTTCGACCAGAAGATGGCGATGCAAGACATCGCTGGTTCGTTAGCCCATGCGCAAATGCTGGCAGGGCAGCAGATTATTTCAGCAGAGGATTTTGCGGCGATTCGAGGGGGCCTGGAACAGGTTCGCCAAGAAATCAGCGAAGGGAAGTTTGAATTTTCCGTTGCGCTTGAAGATATCCATATGAATATCGAGTCCCGCCTCAATGAACTGATTGGTACTCCGGCTGGCCGTCTACATACTGCGCGTAGTCGCAACGATCAAGTTGCTACCAGTTTTCGCTTATGGGTGCGGGATGCACATGACCGGGCGCTGGAATTGATTAAAGAACTCATTGGTGAGCTACTTGAGTTGGCGGAGCGTAACTCGAGCACCATCATGCCGGGGTTTACCCATCTGCAAAGTGCACAGCCAATCACCTTTGGCCATCACTTAATGGCCTATGTGGAAATGTTCGGCCGTGATTATACGCGGCTGCGAGATTCACGCGTTCGCATGAACGAATCCCCGCTCGGTGCTGCTGCGTTGGCCGGTACCTCCTTTCCAATCGACCGGGCTTTCAGCGCCAAGGCTCTTGGGTTTGCCAAGCCAATGCATAATTCGATGGATGCGGTATCGGATCGGGATTTCGCGATCGAATATCTTTCGGCAGCGTCCCTTGCCATGACCCATTTGTCGCGACTGGCTGAAGAAATCGTTCTATGGATGTCGCCGCAATTCCGTTTTGTGCAATTGTCCGATGCATGGACTACGGGTTCGTCAATCATGCCGCAAAAACGCAACCCCGATGCCGCTGAGTTGATCCGCGGTAAAACGGGAAGAGTGACAGGCTCGTTGTTAGGGCTATTGACCGTTATGAAGGCACTGCCCCTGACATTTTCCAAAGATATGCAAGAAGACAAGGAGCATACCTTTGATGCGGCCGAAACGCTGGATTTGTGTCTTGAAGCGATGATTGGAATGATTGGCGACCTGACCCCGGTGCCGGAACGTATGCGGGAGGCTGCGGGCGCCTCGCATGCAACAGCGACCGATCTGGCAGACTGGCTCACTCGCGAACTGGATATGCCTTTCCGTGAAGCTCATCATGTTACCGGGCGCCTGGTGCGGTTGGCTGATGACCTGAACTGCAGCCTGGATGGCTTACCGTTGAAAGCCATGCAAGAGATCCACTCTCAAATCACCGAAGCTGTTTATACCGTATTGAGTGTGGAGAGTTCAGTGAAATCACGTAATAGCTTGGGAGGTACTTCGCCAGAGCAGGTGCGAGGGGAAGTTGCGCGTTGGCGGGCATACTTGCAATTGCTGGGGGCACAGGTCAATCCAGTGTAGAAGTACGGCAAACACGGTTGGTTAAAGCCCAGCCGTGTTTATCTGGATGTCATTGTTCAGGGCGGTCTGGAATGTGGTGGAGGGCATTCCTTGACTAATGCGAGGGTGCTGTAATTAGGTAAATTGAAGTGTTATTTGGTGGCATTGAGTGCGCGCCAAGTCTTTCCGCTGAGCTCAATTTTTAAAGCGACGGCATTCTCAATGCCAATCCTCATGGAAGGGCCGAACCTGCTCAGGTCCAGGCCAAGACGAGTCAACATTTTTTCCACCCCCACAGTCGTGACAGTTACAAGCTGGGTGATGTCTCTGTCCATGGCGAACTTTACGAGCGTCCGAATTGCTGTAGTTGATATATCGGAGAAGCTGAAGGTGCTTTTTTTCGGCGCCTCAATGGCAAAACGACTCAATTCCCAAACGTGCTCGGAACAGGGTGCTTTGGAACCATGCAATAGGATGGGGAATGTATGTGCGAGCATGTTGGGGCCGGAGGTTGGTAATATTCGCCAGCATCCCGAAACGCAAGATGAATCCATGGAGCTGGTAATGATCATGTAATAAGGATTCAAGGCGTCGTAACCGTCAATCTCCATTTCGGCAATGACACTTACGTCCCATTCCTTTTTGTTTTTGAATATTCTAGCGCGGAGCTTGTGCATTTCTTGAAGGTGTCGGGCTTCAAGGTTTTCACGGCGGTCAATAGAAATAAACATTACCATTCCTTAGCTGGGATCTGTCAGGAAAGATATATTCATTTTGAATAAAATTATGCCTACCAGAATTGGGAGGTGTTCGCCTGTTCGGTCGGATGGTAACGTGTAGTTTTAAAGGGCTCAGAGCTATTCATGACTGTTAAGAAAAACTACTGCGAAAGGGGGGTGACCAAATCGGCAGTCCGCTTGCGTCTGTCGCGTAAGCAAAGCCAAAAGACTTTCTGGTCGAAGTTTGGGATCAGTCAGGCTTGCGCCAGCAGGATTGAGTGCTCAACTAAATTGCCACCTCCAGTCCTTATTTTGCTCGGTTTGTATCTCGACGAAGTTATTACGGATGTCGATTTGATGCGCTATGCCCCTAAAAGTTAACTGCAGGGTGGCTCTGAGGGGCTAGCAGGTTGTGTTAAGGGGTGACGAGCTTTAGTTGGATAGCTTTAATAATAGCCTGTCGTCTTGTGTTGACTTTGAATTTTTTTCGTATGTTTCTGAAGTGAAAGTCTATCGCGGCATAAGAGCATGCGAGGATAATGGATATTTCCCATGTTGTCTTTCCTGCTGCACTCCATTTAATGACTTCCAGTTCGCGTTTCGTTAGATGGATTTTACTTTGGTTTTCTTTGCTGAGAATGAAGATTGCGCTCTCCAGGGCAAAGTCGCGCAAGGCGATTGCATAGGGGAGAGTTACTTGGATATGTTCTTGATATTCCGTTTTGTGCGTACTATCCCACTTAAGGCTGAGCATTCCGGCATGTCCCAGTGAGCCGTGCATAGGGAGAGTAACTCCTTGGCGGAAGTCATATGACGAGGCTTCTTCAAAGAACTCTAACTCTCGAGTTCCTGTGTAGATTTCTTCTTTCCAAATCAGAGGGAGGTTGGACTTGAAACTGTGAGACACCACCGGGTCTATGTCCGCGTAGTTTTGTTCATCATACTTTTTTCGCCATTGTTCAGGGTAGTTGCTGAGGATGGTGGCGGTTTTGTTGTCGGTGTCTAATCCGGGCTTCAATCCGAACAGGATTTGTGAATATCCTAGTTTTTTGGATAACTGTTTTAGTGTTTCAAACCACTCATCCAAGTTTGAGATTTCGCTCAATTTAATGAGCTCTTCAAAAAATAGCATAACGTATTCCCTTTCTTTAAATGCTAAGGAATAGTTAGCGTACCCTTGTCTCTAATTGGAGGTCTTCAGACACTGTGCGCCATGTGGTGATGTCAGTTTGATGTTTTTTAAGTGCGTTTGATACATGTAGTGTGCTAGGCGCAGCAGGTTGGACAGTCTCTTGGCAGGCTTGGACGATGAGCGACTCTGCAGCCCTCCCAGAGATCATAGTTTCGTGGTAGTTAACTCAATAGACAATATTTTGGTCGGCCACCCGTGTGTGGGGGGCTTCTTAAGAGGCCACGATGGATGCGTCTGGCGTTGAAAATTTTGGGCGACGAAAGTACCTCGGTCATCGCTCGACAAAGTCTTGTAACGTACAGTGAGACAGAATAGGTTTTGTGTCGTAGGCTAGGCGTCGTTGATGTGACTATTTGCAGGGACTCGCCCAGAATGGAAGTTGGAGTACACAGGATGTCGTTTCCCACTACGCATAACCCGTTGGTCACTCTTGTCGCGACTCAATCCAGTGACTTCGAAACGCTTGTTGCTATACGAATCGAGGCCATGCGTGAAAGTCTTGAGCGCATTGGTCGCTTCGACCCCGTGCGTGCACGAGAGCGTTTTCGTGATGGTTTTTCTCCCGAGTTCACTCGCTACATCGAGGTTTTCGGCGAGCAGGTTGGTTTCGTTGTAGTCAAGCCGCTCATCGATGGGTTATTGCTTGATCACCTGTACATCAAGCCGAGTGCGCAAGGTCTGGGCATCGGTTCGGCTGTCCTTCATCAAGTCTTCCAGGAGGCGGATGCCTCTGCATTGCCATTGCGGGTTGGTGCTCTCAGAGAGAGCGCTTCAAATCGCTTCTATATTCGCCATGGCTTTCAGTTCGTCGAAAGTAGCGAATTYGACAATTACTATGTTCGCCCGAAGGTCCAGGTGCTCCCGGCAGCAGATACTTGAATAGATCTCATTGATCATTTCGTACCGCCGCGACGGCCTCCTCTTCGGCTCCAAATGACCAAGGGCATCGAGTGGCTTGATTGACCTCTAATGAGAACGCCCTTTAGTTGTTTTAGATATATCCTTTATTCGAAACAAATCTCTCCTCCAACGGCATTCCTTGCTACTCAGTAGCGTCCTATCTGGAGAATCGCGCTAAATTTCTCTCTGCGCCATTCCGGCACCCATGCTTCACCCAAGAAAGGATGGAATCGGCTATGAGCATTATTCAACGCATAGTGTTGCTGCTGAAGGTTTTGGTGATGCTATCCCTCGGCACGTCAGCGGCGTGGGCGGAGTGCACGAACCATGATGAGCAGGCCTGGAGCGGGCAAGGCGTGCACAGCGAGCTGATGCTCGCCGCATCGGAATCGGGCAGCTCGGAGGATGACGACTCGACCGACGACCCAGACAGCAACGAAGACGACACTTGAGCCTGAATGACAGGCAAAAGAAAACCCCGTCTGCCTGACTGATGCGCAATCGAGGCAGATGGGGTTTGGTTAACTCAGCAAAAGCGCGCCCCGGCATCCGAGGCGCGTTTTTTTATGCCGCGCCGTCGAGGAATTGCTCGGCGTAGTGGCAAGCCACTTGGCGTGTGTCGAGCAGGCGCAGGAGCGGTTCTTCGATGGCACAGCGCTCGGTCGCGTACGGGCAACGCTTGTGGAAGGCGCAGCCGGACGGCGGGTTCAACGGGTTTGGCAGTTCGCCGACGATCTTGATTTTCGGCTTGTCCGGATCCGGGTGAATGGTCGGCGTCGCCGACAACAGCGCCTGGGTGTATGGGTGCAGGGGACGGGTGTAGATGTCCTCTTTCGGGCCCATTTCCACTGGACGGCCGAGGTACATCACCATCACGTGATCGGCAACGTGGCGTACCACCGCCAGGTTGTGGGAGATGAACACGTAGGCGGTGTTGAACTCTTGCTGCAAATCCATGAACAGGTTGAGTACCTGCGCCTGAATCGACACGTCCAGCGCCGAGGTCGGTTCGTCCGCCACCAGCACTTTCGGTTGCAGCATCATCGCGCGGGCCAGGGCGATCCGTTGGCGCTGACCGCCGGAGAACATGTGCGGATAGCGCTGGTAGTGCTCGGGACGCAAGCCCACCTGCTTCATCATCGCCTGGACTTTCTCGCGACGTTCGGCGGCGGATAGGTTGGTGTTGATCAATAGCGGTTCAGCCAGTTGATCACCGATTTTCTGCCGTGGATTCAACGACGCGTACGGGCTCTGGAACACCATCTGCACATCTTTGCGCAGTTGCTTGCGCTGAGCCTTGTCGGCGCCGGCGACTTCCTGCCCGGCGATTTTCAATGAGCCGGAGGATGGCTCTTCGATCAACGTCAGGGCACGGGCCAGGGTGGATTTGCCGCAACCGGACTCACCCACGACAGCGAGGGTCTTGCCGGCTTCCAGTTCGAACGACACACCGTTGAGGGCGCGTACGGTCGCATGACCCTTGAACAGGCCGCGAGACACTTCGTAGTGACGGGTCAGGTTGCGGGCGGTAAGTACGACGGCCATTACGCCACCTCCTGGTTCAACGGGTAGAAGCAGCGGGCGAGGCTGTTGCTTTTCTGGTCAAGGGCTGGACGCTGGGTGCGGCAATTGTCTTGCACGTACGGGCAGCGCGGCGACAGCAGGCAACCTTGCGGACGGTCGTAACGACCGGGAACGATGCCCGGTAGCGTCGACAGGCGCGCAGCACCCAGGCTGTGTTCTGGAATGGCCTTGAGCAGCGCTTCGCTGTACGGGTGCGCCGGAATGTCGAACAGTTGTGGCACCTGACCGACTTCAACCGCTTGACCGGCGTACATCACGCACACGCGCTGGGCGGTTTCGGCCACGACCGCGAGGTCGTGAGTAATCAGCACCAGGCCCATGTTCTGCTCTTTCTGCAGGGCCAGCAGCAGGTCCATGATCTGTGCCTGAATCGTTACGTCGAGTGCCGTGGTCGGTTCGTCTGCGATCAGCAGTTTCGGTTCGCCGGCAATCGCCATGGCGATTGCAACACGCTGGCTCATGCCGCCGGAGAGTTGATGCGGGTAGGCATCCATACGGCTGGCGGCGCCGGGGATTTCCACTTTTTCCAGCAGTTCGATGGCGCGCTTGCGAGCGTCCTTCCTGGACATTTTCAGATGCAGACGCAGCACTTCTTCGATCTGGAAGCCCACGGTGTAGCTCGGGTTCAGCGCGGTCATCGGGTCCTGGAAGACCATGGCCAGGTCTTTGCCGACGATTTGCCGACGCTGACGGTTGCTGAGCGCGAGCATGTTCTTGCCGTCGAAATTCAGGGCGTCGGCGGTGACGATCCCCGGATGCTCGATCAGGCCCATCAGCGCCATCATGGTCACGGACTTGCCGGAACCCGATTCGCCAACGATGGCCAGCACTTCGCCCTTTTCCACGGAAATGTCGAGACCATCGACCACCGGAACGGCGTTCTTGTCGCCGAAGCGAACGTTGAGATTCTTGATTTCTAACAGTGACATTTGAATCTCCTCAGGCGGCGTTCTTGAGTTTCGGGTCCAGCGCATCGCGCAGGCCGTCGCCCATCAAGTTGATTGCCAGCACGCTGAGCAAAATGGTCAAACCAGGCAAGCTCACCACCCACCAGGCGCGTTCGATGTAGTCGCGAGCCGAAGCCAGCATGGTGCCCCACTCAGGGGTTGGCGGTTGTACGCCAAGGCCGAGGAAGCCCAGTGCCGCGGCATCGAGAATCGCCGAGGAGAAACTCAAGGTGGCCTGAACAATCAGCGGCGCCATGCAGTTGGGCAGCACGGTGACGAACATCAGGCGAGGCAGACCGGCACCGGCCAGGCGCGCGGCGGTCACGTAGTCGCGGTTCAATTCGCCCATCACCGCGGCGCGGGTCAGACGAACATAGGACGGCAACGAAACCACGGCGATGGCAATAATGGTGTTGATCAGGCCAGGGCCGAGGATGGCGACAATTGCCACCGCCAGCAGCAGGGACGGCAGGGCCAGCATGATGTCCATCAGGCGCATGATGGTCGGGCCGAGCACGCGCGGGAAGAACCCGGCGAACAGTCCCATCAGGATGCCTGGAATCAGCGACATCACCACCGATGACAAGCCGATCAGCAGGGATAGGCGCGAGCCGTGAATCAAACGCGACAGCAGGTCACGACCGAGTTCATCGGTACCCAGCAGGAACTGGATATGCCCGCTTTCCAGCCAGGAGGGCGGGGTCAGCAGGAAGTCGCGGTACTGTTCGCTCGGGTTATGCGGTGCGACCCATGGGGCGAAGATCGCGCAGAAAATCACCAGCAGCATGAACAACAGGCCGGCGACAGCCCCTTTGTTCCTGGAAAACGCATGCCAGAATTCTTTGTAGGGCGACGGATACAGCAGGCTTTGATCGACTGCTACCGGTGTAGTGAGAGTGGTCATGGTCATTGATCTCAGCGCTGATGACGGATGCGTGGGTTGGCAAAGCCGTAGAGGATGTCCACTACGAAGTTGACCAGAATCACCAGGCAGGCGATTAACAGGATGCCGTTCTGCACCACGGGATAGTCCCGTGCGCCAATGGCTTCGATCAGCCATTTGCCGATGCCGGGCCAGGAGAAGATGGTTTCGGTCAGGACCGCGCCGGCCAGCAGCGTGCCGACTTGCAGGCCGACCACCGTCAGTACCGGAATCAGCGCATTGCGCAGACCGTGCACGAACACCACGCGCGCCGGCGACAGGCCTTTGGCGCGGGCGGTACGGATGTAGTCTTCACGCAACACTTCGAGCATCGACGAACGGGTCATCCGCGCGATCACCGCCAGCGGGATGGTGCCGAGCACGATGGCTGGCAGGATCAGGTGATGCAGGGCATCGAAGAACGCTCCGACGTCATCGGCCAGCAACGTATCGATGAGCATGAAGCCGGTGCGTGGCTCGATGTCGTAGAGCAGGTCGATCCGCCCGGATACCGGGGTCCAGCCCAGGCTCACCGAGAAGAACATGATCAGGATCAGGCCCCACCAGAAGATCGGCATCGAGTATCCCGCCAGGGAGACACCCATTACCCCATGGTCGAACAGGGACCCTCGCTTGAGTGCCGCGATCACCCCGGCCAGAAGGCCCAGGATGCCGGCGAACAACATGGCGGCCGAGGCCAGTTCCAGGGTCGCGGGGAATAGAGAGCTGAACTCGGTCCAGACGCTTTCACGGGTACGCAGGGATTCGCCGAGATCGCCGTGGGCCAGTTTGCCAATGTAATCCAGGTATTGGGCATACAGCGGTTTGTTCAGACCTAGGCGTTCCATTGCCTGAGCATGCATTTCGGGGTCGACCCGACGTTCGCCCATCATCACTTCCACGGGGTCGCCAGGAATCATGCGGATCAACGCGAAAGTCAACAAGGTGATGCCGAAGAACGTGGGGATCAGTAACCCCAATCGGCGGGCAATAAAACTAAACATCTTGTGTGGTACCTCATCAGCCGGTTAGGCGTGCCCGGCATCGCTGGGGTCAGCGATGCCGGGCGTTTCTTATCTACTTCACCTGGGTGGTGGCGAAGTTGTTAGTGGTGAGGGGGCTAATGTGATAACCCTCTACGTTGGTGCGCATTGCAGTGAACATGCGGGTGTGCGCCATGCTGATCCATGGCTGGTCCTGATTGAAAACGTCCTGGGCTTGTTCGTAGAGCGCCGTGCGTTCGGCCGGGTTCACTTTGGCCCGTGCTTCGTCGATCAGCGCCTGGAACTTTTCATTGCACCAGCGAGCGTAGTTTTCGCCGTTCTTGGCGGCCTCACAACTGAGCATAGGCGTCAGGAAGTTATCCGGGTCGCCGTTATCGCCTGCCCAACCGGCGGACACCATATCGTGCTCGCCGTTCTTCGCGCGCTTGAGCATTTCGCCCCATTCCATGACACGAATATCGACCTTGATACCGACCTTGGCCAGATCTGCCTGCATCATTTGTGCGCCGAGCATCGGATTAGGGTTGGTCGGGCCGCCGCCGTTACGGGTGAACAGGGTGAACACGGTGCCATCCGGCACACCGGCCTCCTTGAGCAGGGCACGAGCCTTGTCGAGGTCGCGAGGTGGGTTGGTCAGTTTATGGTTGTAGCCCAGCAGAGTGTCCGGGTACGGGTTGACCGCCACCGTCGCATTGCCCTTGCCGAACAGCGCGTTGACATAGGCCTCTTTGTCGAACGCGATGTCGATGGCTTTGCGCACCCGCACGTCGCTCATGTACTTGCGGGAGGTATTCATGGCGACATAGGAGACGGTCATCGCGTTCAGCTCATCAACCTTCAGGTTGGTGTCTTTCTTGATGCTCGGGATGTCATCCGGTTTTGGATACAGCGCGATCTGGCACTCGTTGGCCTTGAGCTTTTGCAGACGCACGTTGTTGTCGGTGGCAATCGCCAGGACCAGCGCATCAGCCGGTGGCTTGCCACGGAAATAATCCGGGTTGGCCTTGAAGCGCACCTGGGCGTCCTTGGCGTAACGCTGGAAGATGAAGGGGCCGGTGCCGACCGGTTTGTTGTTCAGGTCGCCGGTCTTGTTGGCCTTGAGCAGTTGATCGGCGTACTCGGCGGAGTAGATCGAGGAGAAGGCCATGGCAATGTCGGCCAGGAACGGCGCTTCGCGGCGGGTCAGGGTGAACTTGACCGTGTTGTCGTCGACTTTCTCTACGCTTTTGAGCAGTTCCTTGAAGCCCATGCTCTCAAAGTACGGGAAGCCCACGCTCGACAGCTTGTGCCATGGGTGATTCGGGTCCAGCTGACGCTGGAAGCTCCAGACCACGTCGTCGGCGTTCATGTCGCGGGTCGGCTTGAAGTATTCGGTGGTGTGAAACTTGACGCCTTTGCGCAGGTGGAACGTGTAGGTCAGGCCGTCTTCGCTGATGTCCCAGGATTCGGCCAGCGCCGGAATCACTTCAGTGGTGCCGGGCTTGAAGTCCGCCAGGCGATTGAAGATGGTTTCGGCCACTGCGTCGGCTGTGACTGCAGTCGTGTACTGGGCCATATCGAAGCCTTCCGGGCTGGCTTCGGTACAGACCACCAAGGGTTTGGCCGAGACGCCAACAGCGACACTCAGCAATGCGGCAGCGACGGCCGCTCGTAGGGGAAGCATTTTCATCAAGAACCCTCTGCAATCGGTTGAACAGGAAAAAACCGAACGGCCGACTCGTCATGAGTCAGCCGCCGGCGTGCGTTTTACAAAATGTTGAACGGGATGGTGGTCACGAGACGGAACTCGTTGATGCTGCCATCCGCCTGGTTTTCGCTGGCACGGTGCGCGGTGTAGGTCGCGCGGATAGCGGTGGCCTTGAGTGGGCCGCTCTGTACCGCGTACGAGGCGCCGATGCCGTATTCGTAATGGGTTTCGCCATCCTGGGCCTGGATACCGTCGTAACCCTTGCCTGCTACGCCGCCGTTGCCGGTGTAGTGAGTGCCGTCGATACCCCAGCCGCGAGCCTGGTAGATGTTGAACTTCAGGCCTGGCACGCCGTATTCGGCCATGTTCAGGCCGTAGGCGATCTGGAAGGACTTCTCGTTCGGGCCGTTGAAGTCCGACAGCAGGGAGTTGGCCAGGTAGATGCCGTTGGTTTCGTGCAGGTAGTCGAAATACTCGTTACCGTTCACTTCCTGGTAGGAGAAGGTCAGGCTGTGGGCCTGGTGGGTCAGGCCGAACGACAGGGAGTAGGTGTCGTTGTCGATCTCGCCGAGCTTGGCTTTACCTTCGTCCACGGTTTTGTAGTAGTTCAGGCCGGTGGTCAGGCTCAGGACCTGGCTGTCGCCCAGTACATGGGTGGCGCCGAAGTAGTACTGGTTCCACAGGTCTTCAGCCTGGGTGCCCCAAAGGCTGGTGGTCAGGCTGGCGAATGGCTGGTAGGTGATACCGGCAGTGTGGACATGATCGGCTTCGGCATTGGTGTCGCCGTATTCGGAGCGGAACTTGCGCTGGCTTTGTTCGGTACGCGGAGAGTTGCGGTCGAAAGTGCCGAGGTCGAAGGTCAGGTTTTCCAGCTCTTCACTGTGCAGGCTCACACCTTCGAAGCTCGAAGGCAGGGCACGGTTACCGATGACATCGACCATCGGGCTGCTGAAGTTCTGGCGACCGGCGGTCAGCGTGGTGTTAGAGATGCGGGCCTTGACGTTGGCCAGGCCCAGTTTGCTCCACTGGCCGACGGCGTCGCCGCCTTCCTTGGTCAGCGTACGGTTGTTGCCCGCGCCGGGACGAGTGGTCGGTGCGCCGCCGTTGTTGGAGGCCAAGTCTTTGCGATCACGATCCAGGGCAATGGCGTTATAGGCCGCCACTTCAGTGCTGAAACCCACGGTGCCTTCAGTGAAACCGGAGTTGTACTTGACGATAGTGCCCTGAACCCAGTTGATACGACGATCAGTCGGGGTCGATACACCGTCCTTCTTGTAAGTGAACTTGCCGCCGCGCTTCATTTGTTCGTTGGCGTACCAGTTACGCGTGGAACCGGTGATCGATTGGCCTTCGACAAAGCCAGTGGCTTCGCTTTGGGCACTTTTCTCTTTCACGGTAACCGGAGTGAAAGCCTGGCTCTGGGATTCTGCGTAAGCCGTGGCGGTCACGCTGCTGATGGCCAAGGCCAATAACGCGGTGCTGCTCAGTTTCATGGGTGAAGCTCCTTTCTTTCTTTTTTAATGCCGGTCTTTTTTGGTGATCCGGCTATTTGGTTTAGAACTCATTCAGGCATCGCAAACGTTTGCTGTAGGCCGATTTGACGAATTACGGCAATACGCTTGCGTGAGGGCGGAATCCGCCCCCCAGCGTTTTTGGCTAATGGTTATTGGTCGATACTGACGCCCGAGAACACGTTGCGACCGAAGGGGCTGACCTTGAACCCTTCGACTTTGGCGCTCAACGGCTGGTTGACCGTCGAGTGGGCGACCGGCGTGATCGGCACCTGCTGCTTGAGGTACTGCTGCGCCTGTTTGTAGAGCACGGTGCGCTGGTCGCGATCGGTGACGACCTTGGCCTGCTTGATCAGCTTGTCGTAGGCCGGATCACACCACATGGAGTAGTTGTTGCCACCAATGGCATCGCAGCTGTAGAGCGTGCCGAGCCAGTTGTCCGGGTCACCGTTGTCACCGGTCCAGCCGATCAGGCTGATGTCGTGTTCGCCGTTCTTGGTGCGCTTGATGTACTCGCCCCATTCGTAGCTGACGATCTTGACCTTGAGGCCGATCTTCGCCCAATCCGCCTGGAGCATTTCAGCCATCAGCTTGGCGTTGGGGTTGTACGGACGCTGGACCGGCATGGCCCAGAGGGTGATTTCGGTGCCTTCCTTCACGCCGGCAGCCTTGAGCAGTTCCTTGGCTTTTTCCGGGTTGTAGGCGGCATCTTTGATCGTGTCGTCGTAGGACCATTGGGTCGGCGGCATCGCATTGACCGCCAGTTGACCGGCGCCTTGATAGACGGCGTTGAGAATGCCTTGCTTGTTCACCGCCATGTCCAGCGCCTGGCGCACTTCGAGCTGGTCGAAAGGCTTGTGCCGAACGTTATAGGCGATGTAACCAAGGTTGAAGCCGGGTTTCTCGATCAGTTGCAGTTTCGGATCATTCTTCAGTGCGGTTACGTCGGCGGGGCGCGGGTGCAGGGTGATCTGGCATTCGTTGGCCTTGAGCTTCTGCACGCGCACCGAGGCGTCGGTGTTGATGGCAAAAATCAGGTTGTCGAGCTTGACCCGGCTCGGGTCCCAGTACTGCTTGTTGCCGCTGTAACGGATATTGGAGTCTTTCTGGTAGCTCTTGAACACGAACGGCCCGGTGCCGATCGGCTTCTGGTTGATCTCGCTCGGCTTGCCGGCCGCCAGTAACTGGTCGGCGTATTCGGCCGAAAGGATGGCGGCGAAGCTCATGGCGATGTTCTGGATGAACGCGGCGTCGACATTGTTGAGCGTCATCACCACGGTCAGCGGCCCGGTCTTTTCGACCTTGGCAATATTCTTGTTCAGGCTCATCCCGTTGAAATACGGGAACTCGGTCGGATAAGCCTTACGGAAGGGGTGCTGCGGATCGAGCATGCGATTAAACGTGAACAGCACGTCGTCGGCGTTGAAATCACGGGTCGGCGTGAAGTATTTGGTCGTATGAAATTTCACCCCCTCGCGCAGGTGAAACGTGTACTTGAGGCCGTCCTCGGAAATATCCCAGCGGGTTGCCAGGCCTGGTACGACATTGGTGGCGCCTTTTTCAAACTCTGCCAAACGGTTGTACAGCGGCTCGGCGGCGTCGTTATCGGTCGCAGTGGTGTACTGCGCGGTGTCGAAACCGGCGGGGCTGCCTTCGGAGCAGAACACCAGGCTGTTATTGGCGGCCTGGCTGATGGAAGTGGCGGCCAGCAGGCCGGTGCCCAGCAATGCGGATAAAACCAAGGAATGGCGCATGACGCTCCCTCTTTTTGTAGTGTTATTCAATGCGCCGCGATCCCGTCCGGGGACGTTGTGGCTGCATTGAGCTCAAACCAATACGGGCAGCAAACCGATAGCCCACGCAGTTACTGGTCAGAACCCGACGGTAGGTGCCGTGGGTCTGGCAGTAAATGCGCTGAGTCCTAAAGACTCGTAGGAAAAGGCAACGCGTCCTAACCCCTGGCTGCGTCAGACAGCGGATTTGGATGTAGGCAAATTCCTAACTTCTCGGCAGAAAAAAGCAGCGGCGACACTGAAAACGTCGCCGCCGCCTTTTCTTATTTGCTGACGCTGACGCCGTAGAAGGAGTTCAAGCCAAATGGGCTGATCTTGAAGTCCTGCACGTTGGCGCGCATGGGTTGGAACACCGTCGAGTGAGCGATAGGTGTCATTGGAACAGCATCTTTGAGGACGTGTTGCGCCTGTTTGTACAGTTCGGTGCGCTTGGCCTGATCGGTGGTGCGCTTGGCTTCCTTGACGAGGCCGTCGAATTTCTTGTCGCACCATTTGGAGAAGTTGTTGCCACTCAGCGAGTCGCAGCCGAACAGCACGTTGAGCCAGTTGTCCGGGTCACCATTGTCGCCGCTCCAGCCGATGAGCATCGCCTGGTTCTCGCCGCCTTTGGAGCGTTTGATGTACTCGCCCCATTCGTAGCTGGTGATCTTGACGTTCAGGCCGATCTTCTTCCAGTCGGACTGCAGCATTTCAGCCATCAGCTTGGCGTTCGGGTTGTACGGACGCTGTACCGGCATCGCCCACAGAACGATTTCGGTGCCTTCCTTGACGCCGGCTTCCTTGAGCAGCTGCTTGGCTTTCTCAGGATCGTACTTGGCATCCTTGATGGTGGTGTCGTAGGACCATTGGGTCGGCGGCATGGCGTTGACGGCCAGTTGGCCTGCGCCCTGATAAACCGAGTCGATGATCTGCGGCTTGTTGACGGCCATGTCCAGTGCCTGACGAACGCGCAGGTCGGCCAGCGGGTTCGGCTCGTTGCTGCCCTTGACCTTGTCCATCACGTTGTAGGCGATGTAGCCCAGGTTGAAACCGGCTTGGTCAGGCAGCTTCAGATCCTTGTCTTCTTTCAGCGCTTTCAGGTCGGCTGGACGCGGGAACAGAGTGATCTGGCACTCGTTCTTCTTCAGCTTCTGGATACGTACCGACGGGTCGGTGGTGATGGCGAAGATCAGGTTGTCGATCTTCACGTCGTCAGGCTTCCAGTAGTCCTTGTTCCCGGTGTAACGGATGTTGGAGTCTTTCTGGTAGCTCTTGAACACGAACGGGCCGGTGCCGATCGGTTTCTGGTTGATGTCGGCAGCCTTGCCTTCCTTGAGCAGCTGGGCAGCGTACTCGGCGGACTGGATCGAGGCGAAGCTCATGGCCATGTTCTGGATGAACGCGGCGTCTACGTCTTTGAGGGTGAACTTGACGGTGTGGTCGTCGACTTTATCGATCTTGGTGATGTTGGTATCCATCCCCATGTCGGTGAAGTACGGGAACTCGGTCGGGTATGCCTTACGGAACGGGTCATCCTTGTTAATCATGCGATTGAAGGTGAACAGCACGTCGTCGGCGTTGAACTCACGCGTCGGCTTGAAATACGGGGTGGTGTGGAACTTGACGCCTTCACGCAGGTGGAAAATGTAAGTCAGGCCGTCACTGGAGATGTCCCACTTGGTCGCCAGGCCAGGAATCACGGCGGTGCCGCCGCGCTCGAACTGGGTCAGGCGGTTGAACATGGTTTCTGCAGAGGCGTCGAAGTCGGTTCCGGTGGTGTACTGACCTGGGTCGAAACCGGCCGGGCTTCCTTCGGAGCAGAACACCAGGTTAGACGCCGCTTGGGCGAAAGGTGCACTGGCTAACAGGCTTGCGCCGACTAAAAACGGAATGACCGCGTGTTTAAGCATGGTGGCCTCATGATTTGTTGTCATTTTTGGATTAGAGGACGACCTCGTGAGTCGACCTACGGATACTTATGCAGGGGCCGTACCCAATGCAAGATCCGGAATGACTCCAAGCCTTAAACAGTGGCACGAACGTACCTTAATGTCGCATATGTGTAAAAACTGATGTATTTGACCGTTTGCGCAGGTTTTTTACGGTGCAAGTCGCGCACCGATAAGGGGCGACCGGGGCGTTTGACGCACCCGGTTGGAGCCTGGTGTTACTTATTTATACCCACGCCATAGAACGGTGTGAGGCCAAACGGACTGATCTTGAAGTCGGTGACTTCCTTGCGCAGTGGCTGGAACACCGTCGAGTTGGCAATCGGTGTGATAGGTACTTGTTGTTTAAGGATTTGCTGTGCCTGTTGGTACAGTTTGACCCGCTGTTGTTTGTCCGTGGACACCTTGGCTTGCTGCACCAGTTTGTCGTAGGCCGGGTCACACCATTTGGCGTAGTTGCTACCTTTCACCGCAGCGCAGCTGTAGAGCACGCCGAGCCAGTTGTCCGGGTCACCGTTGTCGCCGGTCCAGCCGTAGATCATCGCGTCATGCTCGCCATTTTTGGCGCGCTTGATGTACTCGCCCCATTCATAGCTGACGATGTTGGCCTTGATCCCGACTTTCTCCCAATCCTGCTGGATCATCTGTGCCGACATCCGCGCATTGGGGTTGGAGGCGCGCTGCACGGTCATGGCCCACAAATCGATGGTGGTGCCGGGGGCAACCCCTGCTTCTTTCAGTAGCGCGCGGGCTTTGGTCGGGTCGTACGGGGCGTCCTTGATGTTCGGGTCATACGACCATTGCGCCGGTGGCAAGGCATTTTGCGCCAGTTGCCCGGCACTCTGGTAGACAGCCTTGATGATCGCCGGCTTGTCGATGGCCATGTCCAGCGCCTGACGCACCTTGAGCTGGTCCAGTGGCGGGTGGGTCACGTTGTAGGCAAGGAAGCCGAGGTTGAAACCGGCTTGCTTGAGCACCCTCAGATTCGGGTCTTGCTCCATCACTTCGATGTCTGCCGGGCGCGGGTAGCCGCTGACCTGGCACTCGCCGGCCTTGAGTTTTTGCAAGCGCACGGCGGCGTCCGGGGTGATCGAGAAAATCAGGTTGTCGAGTTTCACGTCCTCGGGTTTCCAGTAGGCCTTGTTGGCGGCGTAGCGGATTTGCGAGTCCTTTTGGTAGCGCTTGAACACGAACGGGCCGGTGCCGATGGGTTTCTGGTTGAGGTCGGCGGCTTTGCCTTCCTTTAACAGTTGGGCGGCGTATTCGGCGGATTGCACCGAGGCGAAGCTCATGGCGAGGTTTTGCACGAACGCGGCGTCGACGTTGTTCAGGCTGAAGCGCACGGTGTGGTCGTCGATCTTGTCGATGCTTTTGATCGTGGTGTTCAGGCCCATGTCGGTGAAGTACGGCGACTCGGCGGGGTAGGCCTTGCGGAAGGCGTTGTCCGGGTCGAGCAGGCGCTGGAAGGTGAACAGCACGTCGTCGGCGTTGAAGTCGCGGGTGGGGGTGAAGTAGTCGGTGGTGTGGAACTTCACGCCGTCGCGCAGGTGGAAGGTGTAGGTGAGGCCGTCCTCGGATACGTCCCATCTTGTTGCCAGGCCGGGTTCGATTTCGGTGCCGCCGCGTTTGAATTGGGTGAGGCGGTTGAAGACGGTTTCGGCGGAGGCGTCGAAGTCGGTGCCGCTGGTGTATTGGCTGGGGTCGAAGCCGGCGGGGCTGGCTTCGGAGCAGTAGACCAGGGTGGTGGCGGCTTGGGCGGTTTGTGCGAGTGATGCGGTTGTGGCGAGGGCGAGTGCGAGCAGAAGTGGTTTGACGGTGGTTCTTTCCATGGAGTCCCCGAGGGCTTTGCGGCGATGTTTTCCTGAGGGTAGCGTTGTTGGCGGGGAGGGTGGAAATATCGTTTTTTGAGGGGGACCCCTCTATCTGGGCATAGTTGACCGGGGCGAGGCTTGCCCGCGAAGGCGGCGGATCAGCCAGCATATATCCTTAGGCAGGAACTGAAATCCCACAGGGAAGATTTGGAATGACTCGAATTGTTGAAATCCTGATGTACACTTTGAAACCGGGATCAGGATTGGATTTCCATCGAATAATGCGGGAAGTAAGCGTTCCGCTTCACTTAAAGGCGGGTATGGATGTTGTTTCTTATGGCGGCTCTTTGCATGACGATGACAGTTATCACTTAATTCGCTCCTACGAGAGCGAGAATCATCGGCAAGCCTCTCAAGATCTTTTTTACTCAAGTACTGATTGGAAGCAAGGTCCGAGAGCAGACATCATCAGTCGGATTGAAGTAAGCACAACGACCGTTATGACGCTCACTCAAGAGGCGATTGATGCCATCAGAGCTTCCCATAAATCTGTCCAGAGCTGATGCTCAATGATCGTTCCCACGCTCCCGCGTGGGAACGCCGCCAGGGACGCTCCGCGTTCCGCTTTTGAATGTTTAATGGATGTGCCTGAACGCAGACCTTTCCCACGCATCTTTCAGGTTGTCCGTCGGAAGCGGGCTCTCTAGTCTTTGGCTGTCGCTGCGAAATCAGCGACCAGGAGTGGAAACCTGAAATCAGTAGGGCGAAAGCCCTCACGACCATAATGGCAAGTGATGGCTCCAATCGTGATTAGGAGCTGCAAATGGACGATGATAATTCTGATTCGAACTTTAA
This sequence comes from Pseudomonas sp. P1_A1, assembly GCF_056406935.1. Lineage (NCBI taxonomy): Bacteria > Pseudomonadati > Pseudomonadota > Gammaproteobacteria > Pseudomonadales > Pseudomonadaceae > Pseudomonas > Pseudomonas sp. P1_A1. The sequence goes on from NZ_JBFTZE010000009.1 coordinate 171,038, forward strand.
CAAAACCAACCCAATCGCCGAAGCCTTGCGCGCCGAAGAGCTACTCAAAGACCGCGAAGCCATAAAACGTGCGCTCGACTACTACCTCGATCCGCCCAAACCTTACGCCGCAAAACCTCGTCGCCCCAGCACGATGTACTTGGTTGCCCCTGACATGGACACCGAGAGTCTCCTGGCACAAGCCTGCGAGTCATTGGCCTCGGCCAGTGTCCTGGCCAGTGATTTCGCCACGAACCTGATCGGCCCGCAGCGCAATACAGTGTTGGCGATTCAACAGATCATCATGCTGGCGGAATTGGCGGTGAATCGGGCGTTGGATAACGTCGATCCGCAGACTTAATTCTGAATCACTGCGATGACGTCCGTGCTTTCACCACCAAGCTGACGGTCACAACCAGATTCTTCTGGCACAAAAAAACGGCGATCACTTCGGTGATCGCCGTTTTTTCATGTCCGGGTTATCGAATCAAGGCATCAACACTTCAATCGCCCCATCCGCCGTCATGCTGACCTGGCTGGTGCCGGCTTCAACTTCTGGCGTCACCGGTGCCGAATCCATGCCGGCGGCTTTCATCATCATCGGCCCGCGCATGTACGGTTGTGGGTAACCGTTGCTGTTGAGGTTCAGGTTGACGATTTTGTAGCTCTTGCCGCCCAGAGCGTCGGTGGCCAGTTGAGCGCGGGACTTGAAGGCGGTCACGGCTTCTTTGAGCAGGGCGTCTTCGCTGGCTTTGCGGGTTGGCGTCGCGATGGCGAAGTCCATGCCGCCCATTTTCAGGTCCGTGAGCAGTTCGCCGGTGAGTTTGGACAGGGCGGCGAAGTCCGAGCTTTCCAGGCGCAGTTCGGCGCGTTCACGCCAACCGGTGATTTTCTGGCCTTTGGTGTCGTATATCGGGTAGCTGTTGCGGCTGCCCTGACGCAGGGTGATGTCCTTGACCTGCTTGGCCTGGGCCAGCGCCTTGTTCATGGTGGTGCTGATGTCGGCGGCGAGTTTGGCCGGGTCGGTGTTTTGTTCTTCGGTGTAGAGGGTCACGATCATCAGGTCGCGGGCCACTTCCTGGCTGACTTCGGCGCGCAGGGAGATCTGGTTGTAATGCAGCTCGTCGACGGCCAGGGCCGGGAGGCTGGCGGCGGTGCCAACGCTTAAGGCGAGAAGGGCGGCGCTGCGGCGCAATGTGTGCATGAAAAGCTCCTTGGACGATGCGCAGGGGTTAGGGTCCGAACCTGCGTGAAACCATCAGACTCTAGCTTCAATGATCCGGTTCGCACAGTTACAACTTCTATACAGATGGAGTTCTGGTGACCTGTGGCGAGGGGGCTTGCCACAGGGTCACTCGTCACAAAAGAGCCTGTGGTCGTTTGCCGCACTTTCGCCTCTCAGGCCCACGGCTTGGTTATACTCCGTGCGATCCGCCTGGAGCGCTCATCAGGAGAGCTCATGCTCGCCCCCGTACAACTGACTTCCGCCACTCGCCAGAACCTCTGGCGGCTGACTTTCATCCGGATTCTGGTGCTCGCTGCCCAGGCCGGCTCCGTAGGCCTGGCCTACTGGCTCCAGCTGCTGCCGTTGCCGTGGGTGCCGCTGGCGATGACCCTGGGCTGTTCGACGCTGTTGTGTGTATTCACCGCCGTGCGCCTGCGCACTTCGTGGCCGGTCACCGAGCTTGAATACGCCCTGCAACTGGCCTGCGACCTGTTTATCCACAGTGCCTTGTTGTACTTCTCCGGTGGCTCGACCAACCCGTTCGTCTCTTATTACCTGGTGCCGCTGACCATCGCCGCCGTGACGCTGCCGTGGCGCTATTCGGTGATTCTGTCGGGTATCGCCCTGGCGCTGTACACGTTGCTGCTGGCGCGGTTCTACCCGCTGGAAACCTTCCCCATCGCCCGGGAAAACCTGCAGATCTACGGCATGTGGTTGAGTTTTGCCTTGGCCGCCGCCGTCATCACCTTCTTTGCTGCACGCATGGCGGAAGAGCTGCGTCGTCAGGAAGAATTGCGCGCCATTCGTCGCGAAGAAGGCCTGCGAGATCAGCAATTGCTGGCCGTCGCGACTCAGGCTGCCGGTGCTGCTCATGAACTGGGCACGCCGTTGGCGACCATGAGCGTGTTGCTCAAAGAGATGCAGCAGGATCACCCCGACCCGATGTTGCAGGACGATCTGAAGGTTTTGCAGGATCAGGTCAAGTTGTGCAAGGAAACCTTGCAGCAACTGGTGCGCGCCGCCGAGGCCAACCGTCGTATGGCGGTGGAGATGCAGGACGTCACCGACTGGCTCGACGAAGCGCTCAACCGCTGGCACCTGATGCGTCCTGAGGCCAGTTATCGCTTCCAGCGTCTGGGCCAGGGGGCCGTGCCGCGCATGGCGCCGCCGCCGGATTTGACTCAAGCGCTGTTGAACCTGCTGAACAACGCCGCCGATGCCTGCCCTGAAGGCTTGCAAGTGACCCTGGACTGGACTGCCGAAGACCTGACCATCAGCATTCGCGACCATGGCGCCGGTGTGCCGCTGGCTATCGCCGAGCAGATCGGCAAACCGTTTTTTACCACCAAGGGCAAAGGTTTCGGCCTGGGCCTGTTTTTGAGCAAGGCCAGCGTGACACGCGCCGGCGGCTCAGTGAAACTCTACAGTCATGAGGAAGGCGGCACGCTCACCGAGCTGCGCCTGCCCCGTGTCGCCCGAGGAGACGAACATGAGTGACGAGATCCAAGTTGAAGGCGAAGAACTGCCGCATTTGCTGCTGGTAGATGACGATGCAACCTTCACCCGCGTGATGGCCCGCGCCATGGCCCGCCGTGGTTTTCGCGTCAGCACCGCAGGTTCCGCCGAAGAGGGCCTGACGATCGCCCAGGCCGATATCCCTGATTACGCCGCGCTGGACCTGAAAATGGACGGCGATTCGGGCCTGGTGTTGCTGCCCAAGCTGCTCGAACTCGACCCGGAGATGCGCGTGGTGATCCTCACCGGTTACTCGAGCATTGCCACCGCCGTCGAGGCAATCAAGCGCGGCGCCTGCAATTACCTGTGCAAACCGGCGGATGCCGATGACGTGCTGGCCGCGTTGCTCTCCGAGCACGCCGACCTCGACAGCCTGGTGCCGGAAAACCCGATGTCCGTGGACCGTCTCCAGTGGGAGCACATCCAGCGCGTGCTGACCGAGCACGAAGGCAACATCTCCGCCACTGCCCGCGCCCTGGGCATGCACCGCCGCACGCTGCAGCGCAAACTGCAGAAGCGCCCGGTCCGTCGCTGAACGAGCGCTGAACGGTTATCGCCAGCCCTCGCGAACACACGAGCCGATCATCTATGATCGGTTCGTGTGTGTTCTTTTCTTTATTGAGCCTTTTCCATGAATCAGAACGCTGAATATTCCGCGGTCAACGATGCTGTGCGCGGGCAGTTTTTTCGCAAAGTGTGGGCGATGACCACGCCTTACTGGCGCAGCGAAGAGAAGGGCAAGGCCTGGACGCTGTTGATCGCCGTGATCGCGCTGTCATTGTTCAGCGTGGCGATTTCGGTGTGGATCAACAGTTGGTACAAAGACTTCTATAACGCCCTGCAAAAGAAGGACGAAGCAGCCTTCTGGCAGCTGATTCTGTATTTCTGCGGCATCGCCGCCGTGGCGATTCTTGGCGCGGTGTATCGGCTTTATCTGACTCAGATGCTGACCATTCGCTGGCGAGCCTGGCTCACCGAAAAGCACTTCGCCCGCTGGCTAGGCAGCAAGAATTACTATCAGCTGGAGCAGGGCGGTTACACCGATAACCCGGACCAGCGGATTTCCGAAGACCTCAATAAGTTCACCACCAACACCTTGGGCCTGGGCCTTGGGCTGATACGGAACATCGTCAGCCTGGTGTCGTTTTCGATCATTTTGTGGGGCGTGTCGGGCAGCATCGAAGTGTTTGGCTTCACGATCCCCGGCTACATGTTCTGGTGCGCACTGGTTTACGCCGCTGTCGGCAGTTGGCTGACGCATGTGATCGGTCGTCGCTTGATCGGCCTCAACAACAACCAGCAACGTTTCGAAGCCGACTTGCGTTTCTCCATGGTGCGGGTCCGCGAAAATGCGGAGAGCATTGCGCTGTACAACGGCGAACCCAACGAGAACCGTCGTCTGAGCAGTCGCTTCGGCCTGGTCTGGCACAACTTCTGGGACATCATGAAAGTGTCCAAGCGCCTGACCTTCTTCACCTCCGGCTATGCCCAGATTGCAATCATCTTTCCATTCATGGTCGCTGCGCCGCGTTACTTCGCCGGCAAGATCGAACTTGGTGAGCTGATGCAAATCAACTCCGCGTTTGGCAATGTGCAGGAGAACTTCAGCTGGTTCATCAGCGCGTACCAGGACCTCGCCGAGTGGCGTGCCACCTGTGATCGTCTGCTGAGTTTCCGTCAGGCCATGACCGACAACGAAGAGCGCGCGCCAGCTATCGACGTGCAGAATCAGGGCTCGGCGCTACGGGTGCATAACCTTGGCCTCGACCTGGCGGATGGTCGTCACCTGCTGACCAACGCCGACATGACCGTGGAGGAGGGCGAGCGCGTCATGCTCAGCGGTCGTTCCGGCAGCGGCAAGTCGACCTTGCTGCGAGCAATGGGGCACCTTTGGCCAGCCGGCCACGGCAGCATTCGCCTGCCGACGGCGCGTTATCTGTTCCTGCCGCAAAAACCCTATCTGCCGATCGGCAACCTGCGCGAGGCGTTGAGTTATCCACAACCAGGCGACACCTACCCGCACGAACGCTACGTCCACGTGCTGGAAACCTGCCGCTTGCCGCACCTGGTTTCGCGTCTGGATGAAGCCAATCACTGGCAGCGCATGCTCTCGCCGGGCGAGCAGCAACGTCTGGCCTTCGCCCGTGCGCTGCTGTATGCGCCGCAATGGCTGTACATGGACGAAGCCACCTCGGCGATGGACGAAGAGGATGAAGCGTCGCTGTATCAGGCGTTGATCGATGAACTGCCGGGGCTGAGCATTGTCAGCGTCGGCCATCGCAGCAGCCTGAAGCGTTTCCATCCACGGCATGTGCGCATCGAGAATGGTCACCTGGTGGACCAGGCCGTGACCGCCTGACCGCCATACCTCCCTGTAGGAGCTGCCGAAGGCGGCGATCTTTTGATTTTACAAAGATCAAGATCAAAAGATCGCAGCCTTCGGCAGCTCCTACAGGGGGAGGGCGAGGTGATCGTACAACACGCATGCGCTATGATGCGGTTTCAGCCGTTTTTATCGAGACAGACGTTCACCATGGAAAACCCGATCGACGCACCTCGCCTCCCTCGCAAGCGCCGCAGCCTCGCACAGGAACTGGTGACGGTGCTGTCCGAGCAGATCCGCGACGGTCAGCTCAAGCGTGGCGACAAGTTGCCCACCGAGTCGGCGATCATGGATGCCCATGGCGTCAGCCGCACCGTGGTTCGCGAAGCGATTTCCCGTTTGCAGGCCGCAGGACAAGTGGAAACCCGTCATGGCATCGGCACCTTCGTGCTCGACACCCCGAGCCCGAGCGGTTTTCGCATCGACCCGGCCACCGTGGTGACTTTGCGCGACGTATTGGCCATTCTGGAACTGCGCATCAGCCTGGAAGTGGAATCCGCCGGCCTTGCCGCACAACGTCGCAGCCCTGAGCAGTTGGCGTTGATGCGAGCGGCGCTGGACGCGTTGAATGAAAGTGTCTCCCACGCCAGCGATGCCGTGGCATCGGACTTCCAGTTCCACCTGCAAATCGCCCTGGCCACCGGTAACCGCTACTTCACCGACATCATGACCCACCTGGGCACCAGCATCATTCCGCGAACACGCCTCAACTCTGCGCGCCTGGCCCACGACGATCAGCAGCACTATATGAGTCGCCTGAGCCGTGAACACGAAGAGATTTATGACGCGATTGCCCGGCAGGATTCCGATGCGGCGCGGGCGGCGATGCGGTTGCATCTGACCAATAGCCGTGAGCGGCTGCGCCAGGCCCATGAAGAGGCGCAGGCGCAGCGTTGAACCGTGTTACTTAACACTGCCTATAGTTCGAGACGGACTTGCAGAGCCGGAGAGACCGCTACATTCCCGGCATCGTCGCTGGTGCGATAGTGCAGTTTGGCCGTAGCGCCTGGGACCAATCCTTCGGCAAAGATTTTTTTTGGAATAGTGAAGACGATGGGTTTTCCCACCATTTCGGGGGTCAGTATGAGCCGATCACGCCGTTGGTTACCAGTAGAGGTTTCAACGGTTAATTCGACTTCATCCCCTGGTCTCGCGTTTGGGAAAGGGGCAATGACGGCGTGTGCCGGGTCTATCAGGTTATGAACGTAAAGCACGCCTTCGATGGCTTCTTTAAGCACGGGTGCAGGTAAGACTTTCTGTTGTGCAGTCATGATCAAAATCCTTTTAGCGATGAAATTGAACTGTTCGGAAGGTGCGCATTACGGCATCGCGCTGACGGAGCCGGTTCGTAAACTCCTGAGCTATTTAGGCTGAGGCAGCAGTGAACGGGCTACTGTTAGAAATAACAGTTTCGACGAATGGCATGCGTGGGCATTTCAGAGCAAGACTCCGGCCTGGGCGGTCGCATGTGTGAGGCAGAGCATCAGGTGCATGAAGCGGGTTCAGGTTTTCTGATTGAGGTGATTTCTTGCCTGACAGATAGCCATCGCGAGAAGGCTCGCTCCCACAAGGGGGTTTGTGTCTTTCACAATAATGCGATCACACGCAGATCCAATGTGGGAGCGAGCCTGCTCGCGATGAGGTCAGTGGCCTTCCTGGAATATGTCAGCCAGTCCTCAAAATCGAACGATCCACCCTCACTGCCAACTCAGCAGCCCCAGGTTTGGCATCGAAAACCGCATGCCCGCGCTCATCCACAAGCGCCCGGGCAATCGGCAAACCCTTCGACAGCAATTCCAGCGGCGCGCCTTTCAGCGATTGGCCAGAAGCCAGTTCCAGTTTCAATTTGATAGTCATCAGTAATCTCCTTATCAGGCGTTGGCCGCTGAGTTCAGCACGCCGGTTGGTTGGTAGTCCTTGAGCAGAAGATAAGTGCTCCAGCCCCACCAGTCGTCAACGGTGGCGGTGTCGTTGAGGTTGTTGACGTCCTTGCGCCGCAATACCTTGTTGCCCTCGACTTTGAACAGTGGCGAGAAATTGCCTGCCGGGTTCAGTACCGCTTGCAGGTCGGGCAGCCTTTTCAAAGCAGCAAAGCTGCCGGCCGACAGGGCAGTGCCACTGAGGTATGCCACGAATACTTCATCCGCAGACACCTGAACCGCTTGATTCACCTGGGCGCGATTGGCGCTGTCGATGGTGTCGAAGTAGCGCTTGTCGCCGTAGGCGTGCCAGCGATCGCCGTTGCCATTGCTCACGTTGAGGCCGAACTTGCTGTCTTCATCGTGCATGAAGCGGGTAATCAGCGAGCCGAGATCACTGGGCGTGACCACCGTCGCCAACTGTTTGCGCGGTACTCGCAAATGGCCGGCGGAATACAGGTCGGTCAGGTAGTGATCGGCAAAAGCGTTCATCGCATAGGCCCGCTCCAACTGCTTTTCATCGCCGCTGTTGTGGGCCAGCACTGCTTGTTGCAGCGCTGCGGTGTGCCCGGCGATGTAGGCCAGCAACGCCCATTCGGCAAAGTGGTCGGCATTGTTGGCGGCCAGTTTCAGATAACGCCCCAAAGGGAACAGCGCCGAGACGAAACTGCCGCCGCCGGTGATCTTGTTCCACTCTTCCGACAACGTATCACCTAGGGCGTCATAAGCTTCGTGAGGTTGTTTACCGTCCCTGATCGCTTGATTGATGGCGGCGATTTCTTTCTGCATGACGCCGAGGATCAACTTCGCCTCGGCGTTTGAGGCCGGCAGTACCGCCAGGGAGTTGAAGGCGTTGGTAAAGCGCTGGATTCGGTCCGCCGCTGTTGCGCCTTCGCAGATCGGTTGGTCGGGAATTCCATAAAAATCACCCCCCAGCGCAATCACTTGCCCATAGGTCAATGCCAGGCCATTGGGCAGGTGCAACTCCACCTGCGAGGCCGGTATGGCAGGTGCATCCTTGACGAAGCGCAGCAGGGTGCTGTCGCCGATCGCGGTATGTTCTGCACCCTCAAACCTCAACTGGGGCGCGCCTTTCAGCGATTTTTTCGGTGGCGTCTGCAGCGGGCCCTGGCGCTGATGCTTGAGGTCGTGATGGCTGCCGGCAGTGAGTTTAAGTGTGTCGCCATCGCCAGAAAGGGCGATGCCGTGCTCGGTAAAAAGATCATCCAGATCGGCAATGACCTGTCGGGTATTTTCCTTCGATTGTGCATGTAGACCTGACATTTCTAGCTCCTTGATATGTCGTAGGTAGAATCAAATTTAACTGTATATATATACAGTTGTCTGAATCATAGATGAGAACTTTCCTACGTCAAGGAATTACTTTTTCCGACGCAAATTTTGCGGCTCGCGATGAAATGCAGTTGACGGTTGTATTTTAAGTTGTACGATGACCTACAACTTCAGCGAAGGCTGAACGGTTTTCTCACACAACGTTGCTACCCAGGGTGTTCGAATAATGAATCCACAAGAACTGAAGTCCATCCTCTCTTCCGGCTTGCTGTCGTTCCCGGTCACCGACTTCAATGCTCAGGGCGACTTCCATCGCGCGGGCTACATCAAGCGTCTCGAATGGCTGGCCCCATACGGCGCCTCGGCATTGTTCGCCGCGGGCGGCACCGGTGAGTTCTTCTCTCTGGCGGCCAGCGAATATTCGGAAATCATCAAGACTGCGGTCGACACCTGCGCCAGCAGCGTGCCAATTCTTGCCGGTGTCGGCGGTTCTACCCGTCAGGCCATCGAATACGCTCAGGAAGCCGAGCGTCTGGGCGCCAAAGGTCTGTTGCTGCTGCCCCACTACCTGACCGAAGCCAGCCAGGACGGCGTCGCCGCCCACGTTGAAGCCGTGTGCAAATCGGTAAAAATCGGTGTGGTGGTTTACAACCGCAATGTCTGCCGTCTGACCGCTCCGCTGCTGGAACGTCTGGCTGAACGCTGCCCGAACCTGATCGGCTACAAGGATGGCCTGGGCGATATCGAGCTGATGGTGTCGATCCGTCGCCGCCTCGGCGATCGCTTCAGCTACCTGGGCGGTTTGCCGACCGCTGAAGTTTACGCCGCGGCCTACAAGGCTTTGGGCGTACCGGTTTACTCCTCGGCGGTGTTCAACTTCATCCCGAAAACCGCGATGGATTTCTACCACGCCATCGCCCGGGACGATCACGCCACGGTTGGCAAGATCATCGATGACTTCTTCCTGCCGTACCTGGACATCCGTAACCGCAAGGCCGGTTACGCGGTGAGCATCGTCAAGGCCGGGGCAAAAATTGCCGGCTATGACGCAGGCCCGGTGCGTGCACCGCTGACCGATCTGACGGGCGAAGAGTACGAAATGCTCGCCGCGCTGATCGACAAGCAGGGCGCGCAGTAATACCCGACAAGCCCGAGGCCGCTGAGCAATCAGCGGCTTTTTGTGTGAGGACTTCTTTTAAAAGGTGCAAGCCGTGGCTGATTTGAAGCGTTACGACAACTACATCGGTGGCCAATGGGTCACCGGCGTCGACTATTGCAGCAACATCAACCCGTCGGAATTGACCGACACCATTGGCGATTACGCCAAGGCCGATCTGGCTCAAGTCAACGCCGCCATCGACGCCGCTCGCGCCGCGTTCCCGGCGTGGTCCACTTCCGGCATTCAGGCTCGGCACGATGCGCTGGATAAAGTCGGCAGCGAAATCCTCGCCCGTCGCGAAGAGCTTGGCACATTGCTGGCCCGGGAGGAGGGCAAGACCCTGCCCGAAGCCATCGGCGAAGTGACCCGCGCCGGCAACATCTTCAAGTTCTTCGCCGGTGAATGCCTGCGCCTGTCGGGTGACTACGTGCCATCGGTGCGTCCGGGCGTCAATGTCGAAGTCACTCGCGAAGCGCTGGGCGTGGTCGGTCTGATCACGCCATGGAACTTCCCGATTGCGATCCCGGCGTGGAAAATCGCTCCGGCGCTGGCCTACGGCAACTGCGTGGTGCTGAAACCGGCGGATCTGGTGCCGGGCTGCGCCTGGGCGCTGGCGGAAATCATCTCCCGCGCCGGTTTCCCGGCCGGCGTGTTCAACCTGGTGATGGGCAGCGGGCGAGTGGTCGGCGAGGCGCTGGTCAACAGCCCGAAAGTCGATGGCATCAGCTTCACCGGTTCGGTCGGCGTCGGTCGGCAGATCGCGGTCAATTGCGTGTCGCGCCAGGCCAAGGTGCAGCTGGAGATGGGCGGCAAGAACCCGCAGATCATTCTTGACGACGCCGACCTCAAGCAAGCGGTCGAACTGTCGGTACAGAGCGCGTTCTACTCCACCGGCCAGCGTTGCACCGCGTCGAGCCGCCTCATCGTCACCGCCGGGATTCACGACAAATTCGTCGAAGCCATGGCCGAGCGCATGAAGTCGATCAAGGTCGGTCACGCGTTGAAGTCCGGTACCGATATCGGCCCGGTAGTGTCGCAAGCGCAGTTGGAACAGGATCTGAAGTACATCGACATCGGCCAGTCCGAAGGTGCGCGTCTGGTCAGCGGCGGTGGTCTGGTGACGTGCGACACCGAGGGCTATTTCCTCGCCCCGACGCTGTTTGCCGACAGCGAAGCGGCGATGCGCATCAGCCGCGAAGAGATCTTCGGCCCGGTGGCCAATATCGTGCGCGTCGCCGATTACGACGCTGCACTGGAGATGGCCAACGATACCGAGTTCGGCCTGTCGGCGGGCATCGCCACCACATCGCTGAAGTACGCTAACCACTTCAAGCGCCACTCCCAGGCCGGGATGGTGATGGTCAACCTGCCGACCGCCGGTGTGGATTACCACGTTCCGTTCGGTGGGCGTAAAGGTTCATCCTATGGCTCACGTGAGCAAGGTCGCTATGCGCAAGAGTTTTACACGGTCGTAAAAACTGCCTACGTCGGTTCCTGATACACCGCAATACCTGTAGGCGTCGGCTCCCATAAAAGCCGGCGCTTACAAATAAATCGCTATTACCCGCATAAAAATAATCAGTGGGAGTACATCTACAATGCAATCGACCAAGCCGACTCACGTCCGCTATTTGATCCTGCTCATGCTGTTCCTGGTGACCACGATCAACTACGCCGACCGGGCCACCATCGCAATCGCCGGCTCCAGCCTGCAAAAAGACCTCGGCATCGACGCGGTCACTCTCGGTTATATCTTCTCTGCATTCGGTTGGGCCTACGTGGCCGGGCAAATTCCCGGTGGCTGGCTGCTGGACCGATTCGGTTCGAAAAAAGTCTACGCACTGAGCATCTTCACCTGGTCGCTGTTCACCGTGTTGCAGGGTTATGTCGGTGAGTTCGGCATGTCCACGGCGATCGTTGCGCTGTTCATGCTGCGCTTCCTGGTGGGCCTGGCCGAAGCGCCATCCTTCCCCGGCAACGCACGCATCGTAGCGGCGTGGTTCCCGACCGCAGAACGCGGCACCGCCTCGGCGATCTTCAACTCGGCGCAATACTTCGCCACCGTACTGTTCGCGCCGCTGATGGGCTGGATCGTCTACAGCTTCGGCTGGCAGCACGTGTTCATCGTCATGGGCGTGATAGGCATCATCTTCTCGGGGATCTGGCTGAAAGTTATCCACAGTCCGCGCCAACACCCGATGATCAATGACGCCGAGTTCAAGCACATCGCCGACAACGGCGGCATGGTCGACATGGACCAGGACAAGGGCAAAGGCAAAAAGGTCGACGGTCCGAAGTGGGACTACATCCGCCAGTTGCTGACCAACCGCATGATGCTCGGCGTGTATCTGGGCCAGTACTGCATCAACGGCATCACCTACTTCTTCCTGACCTGGTTCCCGGTGTACCTGGTGCAAGAGCGGGGCATGACCATCCTCAAGGCCGGTTTCATTGCCTCGTTGCCGGCAATCTGCGGGTTTATCGGTGGCGTGCTCGGCGGGGTGATTTCTGACTATCTGCTGCGCAAGGGCCACTCGCTGACCTTCGCTCGCAAGGCGCCGATCATCGCTGGCCTGCTGGTTTCCAGCAGCATCGTGGCCTGCAACTATGTGGATGTTGAATGGATGGTGGTCGGCTTCATGGCCCTGGCCTTCTTCGGCAAAGGCGTTGGCGCTCTGGGCTGGGCGGTGGTGTCCGACACCTCGCCAAAACAGATCGCCGGTCTCAGTGGTGGCCTGTTCAATACCTTCGGCAACATTGCCTCGATCACCACGCCGATTGTCATTGGCTACATCATCAGCTCCACCGGCTCGTTCAAATGGGCGCTGGTGTTCGTCGGTTGCAACGCGCTGGTCGCGGTATTCAGCTACCTGGTGATCGTTGGCCCGATCAAACGTGTGGTACTCAAAGAGCCGCCAGTCAGCGGTCCTGAAACGAACAACAAGTTATCTGAAGCGCATTCCTGAGGAGCGGCGTCATGCAGTTGATTGAACATTCCGACTCGCCGCGCTACATCCGCCTGCACGAGCGGGACAATGTGGTGATCGTGGTCAACGATCAGGGCGTACCGGCCGGCACTGAATTCCCCGATGGCCTGGTCACCGTGGATTTCGTGCCGCAGAGCCACAAGGTCACCCTCGAAGATATTCCCGAGGGCGGTCAGGTGATTCGTTACGGCCAGACGATCGGCTACGCGTTGCAGCCGATTCCTCGCGGCAGCTGGGTCAAGGAAGATCAACTGCGCATGCCCACCGCGCCACCGCTGGACAGCTTGCCGCTGTCCACCGAAGTGCCGGCCGCGCAGGCACCGCTGGAAGGCTTCACCTTCGAGGGTTATCGCAACGCCGACGGCACCGTCGGCACGCGCAACATTCTCGGCATCACCACCACGGTGCAGTGCGTCACCGGCGTGCTGGATCACGCGGTAAAACGCATCAAGGACGAGTTGCTGCCCAAGTACCCGAACGTCGATGACGTGGTGGCGCTGACCCACAGTTACGGCTGTGGCGTGGCGATCACCGCCACCGACGCGTACATCCCGATCCGCACCGTGCGCAACCTGGCGCGCAACCCGAACCTGGGGGGCGAGGCACTGGTGATCAGCCTGGGCTGCGAGAAATTGCAGGCCGGGCAGGTGATGCACGACAACGACAGCTCGGTGGATTTGAGCGAGCCGTGGTTGTACCGCTTGCAGGATTCGAGTCACGGTTTTACCGAGATGATCGAGCAGATCATGGCGCTGGCCGAAACCCGTTTGAAGAAGCTCGATCAGCGTCGCCGGGAAACCGTGCCTGCATCCGAGCTGATCCTCGGCATGCAGTGCGGCGGCAGCGATGCGTTCTCCGGGATTACCGCCAACCCGGCCTTGGGCTATGCCTCGGACCTGTTGCTGCGGGCCGGTGCGACGGTGATGTTTTCCGAAGTCACCGAAGTGCGCGATGCGATTTACCTGCTGACGTCCCGAGCGGAAACCGAAGAAGTCGCTCAGGAGCTGGTGCGGGAAATGGACTGGTACGACCGTTACCTGGCCAAGGGCGAAGCGGATCGCAGCGCCAACACCACGCCGGGGAACAAGAAGGGCGGGTTGTCGAACATTGTCGAGAAGTCCTTGGGCTCGATCGTCAAATCCGGCAGCAGCGCGATCAACGGGGTGCTTGGCCCTGGCGAGCGCTTCAAGCGCAAAGGGCTGATTTTCTGCGCGACCCCGGCCAGTGATTTTGTCTGCGGGACGTTGCAGTTGGCGGCGGGGATGAACCTGCATGTGTTCACCACCGGGCGTGGCACGCCTTATGGGTTGGCGATGGCGCCAGTGGTGAAGGTGTCGACTCGCACAGAACTGGCGCAGCGCTGGCCGGACCTGATCGACATCGATGCCGGGCGGATTGCCACCGGGCGGGCGTCGATCGAAGACCTCGGCTGGGAGTTGTTCCACTACTACCTGGACGTGGCCAGCGGCAAGAAACAGACGTGGGCGGAGCAGCACAAGCTGCATAACGACATCACCTTGTTCAACCCGGCGCCGATCACGTAAGACAGCTATCGTTCATCGCGGCCTTGCCCGCGAAGGGGCCATGGAGCTCACCGAAGGTTTCAAGCATGTACCCATAAATAAAAAGGCCGCGATCCAGGTTGGATCGCGGCCTTTTTATTGGCTTCGATTCAGGCGTCAGACCGCATCCAGCTCCGGTTCGTCCGCCTGGACGTTAACGGTTGCCTTCACTTCATCGTGGCGACGGATGTACTTCCAGTCCGCCTCGTCGATGTAGATGCCGTTCGGGCCGCTGCCGCCTTCCAGGTCGATGGCGACGCTGGCGCAGACTTGCGGCTTCACGCTCGCCAGGATCGGCACGAAGCCCAGTTGCAGGCTGGTTTCCAGCAGCGCTGCCTGGTTCTTCTCGTCGATGTCCGCTGCCTCGTCGAGGTAGTACGGCAGGCGCACGCGGCCGGCCTGGTCGCGGTCCATCAAGTGCAGCAACAAGTACATGTTGGTCAGTGCCTTGATGGTCATGGTGGTGCCGTTGGACGCCGCGCCGTCGATGTCGGTGTGGATCACCGGTTGGCCATTGACCTTGGTGATCTCGAACGCCAGTTCGAACAGATCCTTGAGACCGAGCTGGTTGTGGTTGGCCGCCACCAGCCGTGCCAGATATTCCTTGGCTTCTTCGTTCTTGTTGTCCTGCTCGGCGCTTTGGCTCAGGTCGAAGACGGAGAGGGTTTCGCCTTCTTCGTACTGACCGGCGCTGTGGATGATCTGGTCAATATGCTTGAGCGCTTCCTTGTTCGGCGCGAGCACGATACGGAAGCTTTGCAGGTTGGAGACCTGACGCTTGTTGATCTCACGGTTGAACAGCGCCAGTTGATGTTCGAGGCTGTCGTAGTCGCTGCGGATGTTGCGCAGGGTCCGAGCGATATCGGTGACTGCCGCGCGGCGCGCCTTGCCGAGGGTCAGGGCTTCATCGGTGCGGTGTGCGTACGCGTTGATCAGCAGTTGCAGGCGACGCTCCATATCGTCTTCGCTGTCGAACTTGGCCACGCCCTTCAGGCGAACCTGCGCGTAGAGCGCGTCGATCTGCCCGTCGGCCCGCAGCAGGCCTTGCCAGCTGTCCTGATAGTCATTGAGCAATGGCAGCAGGTTGTCCATGGAATCGTCGACCGGGTCCATGAACGGCGTGCCGAACGGCAGGTCGGCCGGCAACAGCTGACGACGGCGCAGGGCATCGTCGAGGGTGCGTTGCTTGGCTTCCATGTCGCCGATCTGCCGGCCGACCAGTTGCAGCTTGGCCGACAATTGCTGGACGCGTTCGGTGAAGGCATCGCTGGAGCGTTTCAATTCGTCCTGGGCGGCTTCCATCTGCGCCAATTGCTCAAGCTTGTCGCCTTCTTCGGCGCTCAGGGTTTGCGCGCGGCGGAAGTCTTCCAGGGCTTTCTGCGCATCCAGCACTTGCTGGTACAGCGCTTCGGTCTGGGTCTTGCTGGCTGCGCGGTCGGCCGCTACGGCTTGTTGGGTTTTCAGTTGCTTGAGTTCTTTGTCCAGGCGCTCTTTCTGATCGCGCAGTGCCGCACGGTCGGCCAAGGCTTGCAGGGCCGGTGGCTCGATATGCGACAGGTCGATGGACAGGCCCGGCACTTCGAAGCGCTCGCCTTTGAAGCCATCAAGGATCAGCTCCATGGATTTGACCCACTGGCCGTCTTCATCCAGAGCGATGCCGTGTTCACCCAACGGCAGGCTGAACAGCGCGCTGTTGAACAGTCGCATCAGGCGCTCGACGTCCTGCTGCGAGAACTCTTCGCGCAGACGGGCATAGCTGTTGTTGTCGGCGTGATCGAGTTGTTGCTTCACCGATTTCAGGCGTTTTTCCAGATCCCGCAGACGCTCTTCCAGGTCTTCGGCCGAGAACTGTCGCGACTGGGCCAGCGCACCGGCCAGTTCATCGTGCGCGTCCTTGGCTGCGAGCAATTGCTGTTCGAGGACTTTGACGTCATCGACCAAGGCGAAGCGATGCTTGAGCACCGACAATTCGCCGAGCCAGCGCTGGATACCGGTGATTTCCCGCTCCAGACGCATCAGCTCTTGAGTGCCACCGCGTTGATCGTTTTGCAGGGCGTCCTGCTCGTTGCGGTAGTGCTCGGCCTGGATCGTCAGTTCTTCCTTGCGCGCACTGGCGTAGTCCGACCAGGTGCCGAGCAGGGAGTCGAGCAGCGGCGACAGGCGATGCAGTTTGCCGCGCAGGATATCCCGCTGTTTCACGCCGTTGGCCAAGGCTTCGACCAGGGGACCGGCTGCGACCAGCGAGTTGTAGTCCTGCTCCATGCGGCGGACATCGCGGAACGCTTCTTCGCACGCGGCGATGTAATCGACACTGCCGGAACGCAGGCTGTGTTCGAAGGCATCGAGGAACAGCTGCTTGAGCTTGGCCGCGGTGATTTCACGCATGTGCAGCAGGTTGATGAACAGGGCGCGGAAGGTCTTCAGGCTCTGTTCGCTGGTGGAGCGCAGCGGGATCAGCGTCAGGTCGAGCGGAATCGAGGTGTGGCCGCCCACCAGCAAACGACGCAGTTCATCCGGCTTGAGTTCGTAGGCTTTCAGGCCTTCGCGCTCAAGATTGGTGAACAGCTCTTTCTGCCGCAGGCAGGTGTCGTCTTTCTGATAATGAGCCAGGTCGAGTTTGCCGGCGTAGGCAAAGAACTGGTGACCGAAACCACCACCCGGGCCGCGACCGACCACGCCAATCACGTGCGGGCCGTGGGGCAGGGAAACTTCGACGAGGATGTAACTGGTGTCCGAGGCGAAGTAGAACCGCCGCGATTGTTCCAGGCTGTACTTGCCGAAACTCATGTCCGACATGCGCGCCAGGATCGGGAACTGCAAGGCGTTGATCGAGGCGGATTTGCCGAGGTTGTTCGCGCCGTAGACCGACAGCGGCTCTTCCAGCGGGAACAGGCCGAGGCTGTAACCGGCGGTGTTCAAAAGGGCAAAGCGGCGAATGCCGTAGCGTTCCTTGCTCATGCGTCGGTCTCCTGTTCTTCGGCAATGGCGCGGGCCAGGGCGTCTTCTTCGCTCTCTTCTTCAAACTCGGTGAGATCGAGCGGGTCGTCGGTCTGCAGCAGTTTTTCGTCGCTGTCTTCGTCGATCAGTACCGGCGCCGGCAACGGCAGCACGCTGTGCAGGCTGGCGGCCAGATCACGGTCTTGCTGTACCGACAGGCACACGTCGAGGAAACGGTGCATCGGCGGCAGGAAACGGTAGATGCCGTTTTCTTCGCCGGCGAAGCCGAGTTGGGTCATGCGGCGCATGATTTTTTCTTCGAGTTCTTCGACGGTCTGCACTTCGGCCTGGATGAACAGGTCGCGGTACTTCTCCAGCAACGATGGCAACTCATCGCGACCGAGGCTGCCACCGTCGAGCACGGCGATCGGGTCACGGCCCTGGTCGGCCAGGTGTTCAACGAGGATGAAGGTGAACAGCGCCAGACGTTGCGCCGTTTTGTTCACCGCGGCCGCCGCCAGGTCCGGCACGAAGTAGTAGAAACCGCGGGTGTCGCACACCAGTTCAAAACCCAGCGCCTTGAACAGGGTGCGGTACTGGTCCTGGAAGTTCGACAGTTGGGCGTACAGCTCCGGGTCGCGGCGGCTGACGTGGTAGCCCTTGAACAGCTCGCGAAAGATCGGCGCCAGCTGGGACAGTTCGTTTAGATCAAGATGCATGTGGGATGCTCGCAGAATCCTCGGCGGCGGTGTCGCGGGCCGAGAGCAGGGCGAAGGAGCGCAGGCTGACCTGATGCTCGTGAGTATGGTAATCGCGGCGTTCCAGACGCTCGCGCTTGAAGCGTTTTTCCCGCGACAGGCGCGAGAACCAGTAGAGCAATTCGTCGGTGGCGCCGTCCGGCTCCTGCTCCAGCAGCCAGCCCATCAGGTCCGGCATCGGCAGGGCATCTTCGCAACGTTCGAGCATTTCCCGAACCGTGCGTGGCGCGCGCGGGGCTTCGCCTTTCTGGGTCTTGTGGGCCTTGGGGAAACGCGCCGGTTTCGGCTCGAAACGGGCCAGGGCGTAGACATAGGCTTCGACCTGGCTGGCACTGCCGAGGAAGGTGCTTTGCGGGCGGGTGAACAGCGGCATCGCGGCTTGTGGCACCGCATCGATGCCTTTACGACGAATGGCCGACAACGCCAGGGCTGCGCCACGGGTCACGGCGTTATGCCGGCGCGCCTCTTCGCGCAGCGGCAGCAGCAGTTCGCGGGCGTGACGCAAGGTCAGCTGGGCGCTGGTCTGCATCTCGAGGATGCGCGCGTGGGTGCGCAGCAGCATGTCGTCGTCGACCAGATGGCCGAGGCGCTGCTGTTCGGTGAGCATGCGCAACAACACGTTCTCGACCTTGCGCACGCCTTGTTCGAAGGCGCCATCGGCGTTCACCAGCTGGATCATCGGTTCGACGTATTCGTCCCAGGTCGCCAGCACTTCAGCATAACGCTGACGCAGCGGAATCTGCCGGTCGCTGGTCTTGGCCCGCTCGGCGACGGCCACCAGGGCCTGTTCGTCGTTGGCGAGTTTCTTCAGCACGTCCCGCACACGCATGTCGAGCAGGCGCAACTGACGCGCCAGATCGTTGCCGTCGCGAATGTCGAAGGCGTCCTGGATGTAACCGGCCAGGCGCTCGAGGTGGCGCAGGTAGGCTTCGATTTCCAGGCACAGGCCCAGACGGTGCTCACGGCGCAGGTAAGCGAGGAAGTCGTGAATCTGCGCGTTGAGCTCGAAACGGTTCGGGCTTTTCGCCACGGGAACCAGAATGTCGAGGCGGATCCACACGTCCAGCAGGCTGGTGATGTCCTGCGGTGTGCTGTCCAGTTGCTGGGCGGCCAACTGTGAACGCAGTTCGTTGAGGCTCAGGGTGCCTTGGTCGAAGTGCTCGCACAGTGGCTCCAGAAGTGCCCAGTGTTCAGCGAGGGCGCGCAAGACGCGCTTGGGTTCGATCATCGGAATGGCCGGCTGGTTGGCAATTAAAAGCCGCGATTGTACTTCATCGCAGCCGTGTCGATTCACTCTGGGGATGGGCTGTCGCTTCTTCTATCGGTGAAGTCTATCGATCAAGCGTGGGCGATCTTGAGCGAAGGGCGGTAGAATCACCGCACTTTAGTTATCCACAAGTGGCCGACCTTTGCTTATCGAGTCCCGTCGTCGCGCTTATTTGACCGCCATGCAGGTGGTCAACTGGCTGCCGCGCACCGAATTGCCCTTTGCTGCGCCATCGCGGCCCGAGCTGCTGGAGACGCCTGAACCGTTGGTCGTCGCCCCGGTGACGCCTGCTCCGGTAGCGCAAACGCCCGTGGAACCTGTGGCCAAACCGGCCGAACGGGTGAAAATCGAGGTGCCACGGCCGACGCCATCGGCTGGAAAACCAGCAAGCAAAGCGACGCAAGAGAGCGAAGAGGCGCCGCTCGTCGCCAAGGCTGCGCCAGTGCCGCCGCCGCGTTTCGCTCTGCAATTGCTGCGAGCCGGTCGCTGCCTGTTGCTGGTTGAGTTACCCACAGGCGAAACTTTCCAGACCCGCGATCCCGCTTATCTGTTGCTCAAAGACATGCTGCGCGCCGCCGGTCTGCCGGACAGCCCGCAGATCGTCGGCGAGCCGGTACGCTGGCCGTTGCTGGCTCGCGGCACCATGGACCAAGGGCCGGAGGCGGCTCGGGATTTCGTACAAGGTTTTCTGTCGGCCCGCCTGGAAGACGCACCGTGCGTCTGCCTGTGGCTGATCGGTCTGCCGGCGGTGCGTTTTGCCGGTGAGGCCAACGCCGAATCCTTCAACCGTGAACTTCAGGTCGAAGGCCTGGGGTCGGTCTGGGCCTTGCCGGGCCTGGAGTTATTAATGGAAGAGCCACAGCGTAAGGCTGATGTCTGGCAAGCCATGCGTCGGCTGATGGCGCGTTGGAAAGAATCGAATGAGTGACGCTGTATCGTTCCGCCCGATGACCGAGGCGGACCTGGACGCTGTACTGAAAATCGAATACGCGGCCTACAGCCATCCCTGGACCCGCGGGATTTTTCTCGATGGCCTGGGCAAGTACCAGATCTGGCTGATGTTCGAAGGGCAGCAGCAGGTCGGTCATGGCGTAGTACAGATCATCCTTGATGAGGCGCATCTGCTGAACATCACCGTCAAACCGGAAAATCAGGGCCGCGGCCTGGGCTTGACGTTGCTGGAGCATTTGATGTCGATTGCCTACAAGGCTGAGGCGCGGGAATGCTTCCTGGAAGTGCGCGACAGCAACCGGGCGGCGTTTCGGTTGTATGAGCGATATGGGTTTAACGAGATCGGGCGTCGGCGGGATTACTACCCGGCGGTTGGCGGGCGAGAAGATGCCGTGGTGATGGCCTGCACTTTGGTTGATTGAACACTGGTAGGAGCTGCCGAAGGCTGCGATCTTTTGATCTTTTGTTGCCGCGACACAGGAAGGTCAAAAGATCGCAGCCTTCGGCAGCTCCTACATTGGAATGCGGTCAGATCAAGGCTTGCCGTCCAACGGATCGCGCTCGGCCAGTTCCGCTTCGTCCAGCCCATCGCCCCCACCGATATCGTCCTCGTCGACAATGCTCAACTCCCAATCCGCCTGGCCGTCTTCACCCGCTTCGTGGGCATCCCGTGCGCCGTCTTCACGGATCAGGGTTTCCGGGCTCAAGTCATCGTCGGTGGTGTCATTGTCATTGGTCGAGGCTCCGGTCATGCCGGCTTTACGGATGCGCTCGTCGGGCATCTTGTGCGCACGCTCGCTTTCGGGGATCAGGTCGCCGATTCTGGTGCCGGGTTCTTCCTCGTCGAAATCCAGCTCATGCACCGAGCCCATGCGGTCTTCATCGTCGTCGATGGGCTCGGGTTGCTCCTGATCGAACGGACGTCGTGAATCAGTCATGGCAATTCCTCATACTGTAGGCCCTACTACAATTGACCCACTGGGCTGCCGAGAATTCCCGCGGGCATGGAGCGCCGGCTAGCCGTTATAGGCATCAGGGCATCAGGGCATCAGGGGTATCTGCATCTTGCGCGTGACCCCGACACACGGTTGTCTGTCAAAGCAGCAAATCATTCTTGAGGCTTCATTGCATGAACGAATTACAAGATCTGATTGATAACAATGAGCGCTGGGCCGACGCGATCACCAAAGAAGATCCTGATTTCTTCGCCAAGCTGGCCCGTCAACAAACGCCCGAATACCTGTGGATCGGCTGTTCCGATGCCCGCGTGCCAGCCAACGAGATCGTCGGCATGCTGCCGGGCGACTTGTTCGTGCATCGCAACGTGGCCAACGTGGTGCTGCACACCGACCTCAACTGCCTGTCGGTGATTCAGTATGCGGTGGATGTACTCAAGGTCAAACACATCCTGGTGACCGGCCACTATGGCTGCGGCGGTGTACGCGCCTCGATGCAGGATCGTCAGTTGGGCCTGATCGACGGCTGGCTGCGCTCGATTCGTGATCTTTATTATGAAAAACGCGACGAACTGGCCAAGTTGCCCACCGAAGAAGAGCGGGTCGACCGCCTCTGCGAGCTCAATGTGATCCAGCAGGTGGCCAACGTCGGTCACACCAGCATTGTGCAAAACGCCTGGCACCGCGGGCAGAGCCTGTCGGTCCATGGTTGCATCTATGGCATCAAGGATGGACGCTGGAAAAGCCTGAACGCCACCATCAGCGGCTTCGAACAATTACCGCCACAGTACCGTTTGCGTCCTGTCGAGGCGTTGTAAAAGCTTTTCAGCCGAGACTTCGCCGACGCCAGTGTTGAAAGAACTGTTCACCATTGGCATTCGGTGACTCGTCATAACCAATGATCCAGCCACGGCAGCAAGGACAACCGCAGCGGCAGGCGAACTGCCGCAGCAGCTTGTCTTCTGTCGCGGCGAAATCCATCGTCAGCCGATCCCCCTTTTTGATGTCTTTGAGCGCCCATAACCACAGCTCACTCATGTCGAGAAAGACGTTGGGGTCGCAGGAGTGACTCAGCAGACCACTGAAGCACGGATCGTAGACATGGATTCCCGGCGCCAACTGCCGGGTGTGTCGGCAGCGATAGGGCAATAGATGTCCGGAAACCCGGCAGATTCGGCTGATGCGGGGGAACTCGCGCAGTGCCGCGACCGCCATTGCCGAGCCCTGAGCGTTATGGAGGATTTCAAAGTCTTCTTTGGAGGGGAATCCAAGGCGAAGGGGCAACTCTACAAACGGATAGATGCCATTTGATGACGGCGGTGGTAATCCTTGTTCGGCATGGCTTCTCATAACAATCCTTGTCAGTTGGGTGCTACGACCTCCGTCTGCTGACATCCTGTCAGCTCTGCAGCACGTGGATACGACACAAGCCTCTCGCAAATGAAATAACCGGTCTACTGTCAGATATGACAGGCGAAAAAAGCTCTTTCCCGCGTCAGCCATGGCTCACGCGGGAAAGACTTCCATCGTTTTACAAGTGTGGGGCAGAGGCGGAGGTCATAAGGGCCGGGGTCTGCAGCTGTTTCAGCTCGGATTTGACCGGCGCTGTCGAGCATTTGGCCACCGCTTGCTCAGGCGTCAGGTTGCGAATCGAGGTGTAGAACAGTTCGCAGGTTTTTTCTTTCTGGGTCACTTGCCAGGTCTGAGTGCAGCTTTTCAGCTGAGCGGTAGGGTCAGTGCCCGGTTTGCTGCCCATTCCGGCCTGCCAGCACGCGGCACTCAAATCCTGCCCCATGACTTTCAGCCCCGCGGCGTCGGCCTTGGCCTGTGCATCGTCGCCGCTATAGGCTTCGGGGTCGGCGGCGTACCAGATGTAACTCGGGTGGTTGGAACCCAGTACGGGGACCGCCACACCCTTGCTTGGGATGATGGTTGCCAGGCCCAGCACGTCCACGGTCTGCCCGTATTGTTGCTTGATCCAGTTACGCACCGGTGAACCAAAGGCGACCATGGGCAATGCAGCGCCTTTGGCGTTCTGGCTGACTTCCTTGACCATGGTGGTCTGGTAGTCCGTGAAGTAGTTGTAGACGCCTTCCAGATCCTTGCCGGCGGTGGACGGCGCGGCAATCGGCGCGATGTCGATGATGGTCTGATAGGCCGGCGTCTGGTCGGCGGGAATGTTGTTGGCGGTCAGCAGCGCGGCCCAGCGGTCGGTGGTCTTGGACTCCAGATAGTCCTGGGCCTGGGTCAGGGAATAATCCGGCGGGAAGTGCAGCAGTTCGACGCTTTTGCGGTTTTCCAGCGCCATGCCCAGCGGCAGGAACAGGTACCAGTTATAGGTCCACTTACCATCGGCGCTCAGCTTGTTGGCGCCCTTGTAGGCCAAATCCCCAGCATTGAGCAGCGCGGTCAGTGGCTTGTCATAGCCTTTGGGCACACCGCTGATATGGGCGTGGAGCTGCTTGTTTTCGGTTTTGACCAGCACTTTTGCGGTTTTGTAGCCATCGCGCTGGACGCTTTGGGTCAGGTAATGCTCGACGGTCTGCTCCAGTGTCCAGTTGCGGAAGCAGATGACATTACAGTTGTTGGGGTAGGCGAACAGCCTGGTAACGCGTTCGGTACTGCCCAGATTCAGATCGACATCGGCGTGAGCGGCGGCGCTCAGGGTGAGTGCGGCGAGGGTGAATCCTGCGAGTTTGAACATGCTCAGATCCTTTTCAGCGTGAGCCCTCGGAGGTGGGGCGGGTACATACTGAAACTAGTTGTGTCGAACGGTCTAGTAGACAAGTGAAAAGATCGCCAGTCAGAGCACCTCTTTCATCCGGCAAAGTGCAGTGCAGTGCTCAAATCGCCCATGGGCTTCTGGCCACGGGCAATCATCGCGTCATCCCGCTGCCTGAGCCCATCGAGCTTTTCAAGCTGAAACACCCGGGTGATCAACCGCAGAATCGAGCCAGTGTCATAGACCGTGTGATCCACCATGCCCTTGCGCGCAAACGGCGAAACCACCAGCGTCGGTACCCGCGAGCCTGGCCCCCAGCGGTCTCCCTTGGGCGGTGCGACGTGATCCCACCAACCGCCGTTCTCATCGACCGTGACCACGACCACCATGTTTTTCCACTGTGGGCTTTCCCGCAGCACTTTCAGGGCGCGGACGATGTGCCGGTCGCCGGACGCTACATCGGCGTAACCGGCGTGCATGTTCAGATTGCCCTGGGGTTTGTAGAAACTCACCGCCGGCAGCTTGCCCGCCTCGGCATCGGCAAAGAACTTGTTGGTATTCGACTCATCGCCCAACCCCGCATCCCGTAGACGTTTACCGCGCTCCAACGGGTTTTCCGGCCCCTGCTGCTTGAAGTAGTTGAACGGTTGGTGGTGGTACTGGAAGTTCGGGATTTTCGGAATGCCGCCAGAGTCCTTGTACTGATCCAGCGTCGCCTGCCAACCTCCGGCATACCAGGCCCAGTCGATGTTTTTCTTCGAGAGCTTGTCGCCTATGTGCTCGTGGGTCTGGGGGACCATGACGTTCGGCAGGTCTGGTTTGGCGTACGCCGGACGCTCCGGGTCGCGAATCCAGGTCGGCCAGTACGGCGGAGCGAGCGTGTTGACCCCATAGCCGTCCGGCGTCAGCGCGCTGGGGCCGAATTGGGGTGGGCCGGTCATGGCACTGGCCGGGGATTGTTCCAGAGGCTTGAGGCGTGGGTCGGCCGGATCATCGCTTTGCAGCGTGGCGATCTGTGTCTTGGCTACCGAGTCGACGGCGTCCGGATAGAACGGCGCGGTGGCGCTGATCAGGTATTGATGGTTGAGAAACGAGCCGCCGAAAGCCCCCTGGAAAAAGTTATCGCAGAGCACAAATTCTTGGGCAACGTCCCACAACCGCAGGGAATATCGACTCTGGGCGTAATGCCCCATGGGCAGGCCACCGGAGTCGGCCCAGGCGACAAAGCCGTCATTTTTGCCACCGTTGATCTGCATCTGGTTCTGATAGAACGCATGCCACAGATCGCGTGTCACCAGGCCGAACGGCAAGTCTTCTGCATTCGGACCTTTGAGGGCAAAGGGCGCGTTAGGCAGGTGTTCCTGGAACTGGGTTACGCTGGGGTAAGTCACGCCATCGAGGGTTTGCGGGCCGATCTGCAGCACGCCGCCCCAGACTGGCGGCAGGGTCTGCAACAGGCTGCCATCGCGATCACGCTGCTGATATTCGACGGGTTTGAGGCCCGAGAGCGGTTTCTCGACGCCGGGGAAGTCGCCGAACAGGTTATTGAAACTACGGTTCTCGGCGTAGATCACCACCACGGTTTTCACCTGGTCGCGTAGGGCTTTGTCCAATTCGACAGGTGAAAGCAGGCGTTCGACCGGTTTACCCGACTCATCGCCATGACTGCCACAAGCGCTGAGGGTCGCGCCGACACCGAGTACCGCCACGCCACCCAGGAAGCGGCGGCGACTGGTGTCGGTGGGCGTATCTGTTTGCGGGGAGGAGGCGTCGTTGCGGTTTTCTTCGTCGTTCATGGCGAGTTCCGTCTTGCTAAGTTGTTTCAATATGTTTCGGCGGGACGCTAGCAGCGAGGTGTGACAGAGGGGTTACGTTGGTGAAAACAATGAGTCGTCAGTGTGGAAGCAGCCCGCTTCCACACTGGATCGGTGGTGGATTGAAGGTCGGCGTCAAGGCATCACTGGCGCCATATACGTAAGCGTCGTCCCTAGCGCCCACAGCAGAAACAGCACCAGTGGCGTGTGCACCAGCAACTGCACGAACGAAAACCCGATCAGATCCCGGGCCTTCAACCCGAGCACGCCCAGTAGCGGCAGCATGTAGAACGGGTTGATCAGGTTCGGCAGCGCTTCGGCGGCGTTGTAGATCTGCACGGCCCAGCCCAGGTGGTAGTTCAGGTCATTGGCCACTTGCATGACGTATGGCGCTTCAATGATCCATTTGCCGCCACCGGAAGGGATGAAAAAGCCGAGGATGGCCGAGTACACGCCCATCAGCAGGGCATAGGTGTCGTGGGACGCGATTTGTACGAAAAAGGTCGAGATGTGGTGGGCCAATGATTGTCCGTCGGTGCCCTTGACCACCGTCATCAGGGCAGCGATCGAGCCGTACAGCGGGAACTGGATCAGCACGCCGGTGGTGGTCGGCACCGCACGGGCCACCGCATCGAGGAAGCTGCGCGGGCGCCAGTGCAGCAGTGCGCCGAGCATCAGGAACAGGAAGTTGTAGGTGTTCAGTCCGGAAATCGCGCTGATCGCCGGTTTGGTCGCAAACTCATGGAACAGCCATCCGGCCGCCAGCAATGCCAGCAGAATCGTCAGCAGCGGGCTGTATTCCAGCCATTCACCAGGGCGGGTACGCGGTGCTGGCGCCGGCAGACTGAAACCCGGATCGATACCGCAGGCTTTGGCGTCACGCGCTGTCGCGGGGCCGGGCGCGGTGGCGTAGGCAACGATTAGCGAGACCACGGTCAGTGCCAGCAACAGCACACCCGACTGCCAGAGAAAGATCGTTTGAGTGAAGGGAATGACGCCCGTGATCGACAGAATCGATGGCGGCAAACTGGCGGGGTTGGCCTGCAATTGTGCCGCGGACGACGACAGCCCCAAGGCCCAGACCGCGCCCAGACCAAGATAGGCGGCGGCACCGGCAGCGCGGTAGTCCATTTTCAGATCGGTACGGCGGGCGAGGGCACGTACCAGCAGCCCGCCGAATACCAGTGACAGCCCCCAGTTCAGCAACGACGCGACCATGGAAATCAGCGCCACCCAGGCCACGGCGGAACGGCCGTTTTTCGGGACCCGTGCCAGGCGATCGATCAGTTTCACCGCCGGTGGCGAACTGGCGACCACGTAACCGCCGATCACCACGAATGCCATCTGCATGGTGAACGGAATCAGGCTCCAGAAACCGTCACCGAAGGCCATGGCGGCGGCGATGGGTTTGGCGCCCATGGCCATGGTCGCCACAGCGACGATGATCACTGCCAGCGCGGCGAATACCCAGGAGTCGGGAAACCAGCGTTCGGCAAAGTTTGAACAGTGCAGGGCAAAGCGCGCAGAGCGGCTATCTTCGATATCAGCGGCCACGGGAGTACCTCGTTTTTATGTTTATTGTGGGGTTCAGGGCGCAATGGCCCATCCGGTCGGTGCCAACAGTAAATCAATCGGTCCGTTGCGGGGACGCTGTTTGGGGCGTTTGGGACTATGGTCTAACGGGTTGTCCACAAGCTCATTTGCGTAGACCATGGGCGCCTTGGTTTTTTGCCTGCCAGAGTTCTTTTACATGACTGCCAACATCGATGCGCGCCCGGCGCCCTTCACTCGTTCGGACTACAAGACCCTGGGGCTTGCAGCCTTGGGCGGTGCGCTGGAAATCTACGACTTCATTATTTTCGTATTCTTCGCGCTGACCCTCAGCCAGCTGTTCTTCCCGCCGCAAATGCCCGAGTGGCTGCGTCTGCTGCAAAGCTTCGGGATCTTCGTCACTGGCTACCTCGCGCGTCCGTTGGGCGGGATCCTGATGGCGCATTTCGCTGACCGGTTGGGACGCAAGAAGGTGTTCAGCCTGAGCATTCTGATGATGGCGTTGCCGTGCTTGCTGATCGGGATCATGCCGACCTACGCCCAGATCGGCTATTTCGCACCACTGCTGCTGTTGGCCCTGAGGGTCCTGCAAGGCGCGGCGGTGGGTGGTGAAGTGCCGAGCGCCTGGGTGTTCGTCGCTGAGCACGCGCCGGTCGGGCATCGCGGTTATGCCCTTGGTTTCCTGCAGGCGGGGCTGACCTTCGGTTACCTGATCGGCGCCTTGACGGCGACTTTTCTGGCTCAGGCGTTCACCCCGGCGCAAATCCTCGATTACGCCTGGCGTTACCCGTTTCTGTTGGGCGGTGTGTTTGGCGTGATCGGTGTCTGGCTGCGCCGCTGGCTCAGCGAAACCCCGGTGTTCATGGCGATGCAGGCCCAGCGCGAGGCCGCTGTCGAACTGCCGCTGCGCACGGTCCTGCGTGAGCACCGTCTGGCGATGCTGCCGGCGATGATCCTCACCTGCGTGCTGACCTCGGCCGTGGTGGTGTTTGTGGTCATCACCCCGACCATGATGCAGAAAACCTTCGGCATGACCGCCAGCCATACCTTTGCGCTGAGTGCCTTGGGCATCGTCTTTCTGAATATTGGCTGTGTGCTCGCCGGGCTGCTCGTCGATCGTATCGGCGCCTGGCGCACGGTGATGCTGTATAGCCTGCTGCTGCCTCTGGGCATCGGCGTGCTCTATACCTGTCTGATCATTGAGGGCCAGTGGATCGGTCTGGCCTATGCGCTGGCCGGCCTGGGTTGTGGGGTGGTCGGCGCAGTGCCGTCAGTGATGGTCAGCCTGTTTCCGGCGCGGATTCGTGTCTCGGGGATTTCTTTCACCTACAACATTGCCTACGCCGCCTGGGCAAGTGTCACACCGCTGCTGTTGATCGGTCTGATGCCGTGGAGTCCGTGGATTTGTGTGATCTTCTGCGCGGTAATGGGGACCGTGGGCATCAGCAGCGCGGTGTATTTCGGTGCGCGAATGCCGCGAGTCGGACGCTGTTCGGTGGCTGGCGCGGCATGAGGCTGTTTGTGCCGCGACTATTTTTGTAGGACAACCCTGCAACACTCTTCAGAAAATATCCGCAAAGCCGATGGTTAGGCTGTAAGCCGCTTTTTATCTCTGTCCATCGGTGCTTCCCATGTTCAATAAACGCTTGAAGCAGGAGCTGTCGGCTCTTCGCGAAGAACTCTCCAGCCTTCTGCAAGTCAAGGAGAGTCTGGAAAGCGAGATGCTGGTCCTGACCCTCGACTCCGATGGGCGAATTCAATCGGTCAACCAAAACTTCGTCAGTGAGATGCTCTACAAAAGCAATGATCTGATCGGCCGGCACATCGAAGACCTTGTTCCGGTCCATGTGAAATCGGATGAATTCCACAACCGTTTCAAGGCCGCGCTGACCCGTGGCGAGCACTTTGCCGGCGCGGTCCGTTTGCTACGCGGCAACGGTGCCGAAGCCTGGTTGCGTTCGATCATGCAGCCGGTGCGGTCCTCGGACGGCCGTATCAAGAACTTCTCGATTTACTCCAGCGACCTGACCCGTACCATCGAGGCGTCCCGTGAGCATGAAAACCTGATTGGCGCGCTGGTGCGTTCGACGGCAGTGATCGAGTTCGACCTCAATGGCAATGTGCTGACGGCCAACGAGCGTTTCCTCAGTGGCATGGGTTACAGCCTGGCGCAGATCCAGGGTAAACATCACCGGACCTTTTGCGAGCCAGAGGAATACAACAGCGCCGAGTATCAGAACTTCTGGCGTCGCCTGAACGCCGGGGAGTTCGTCGCTGATCGTTTCAAACGCATCGACAGCCACGGTCGCGTGGTCTGGCTGGAGGCTTCCTACAACCCGGTGCTCGACGCCAACAACAAGCTCTACAAAGTGGTGAAGTTCGCCACGGTGGTTACCGATCAGGTGCATCAGGAGCAGGCTGTCGCCGAGGCGGCCAACATTGCCTACAGCACTTCTCAGCAAACCGACCAGAGTGCACAGCGCGGTACTGCCGTGGTGACCCAAGCTGTGGATGTGATGCGTGACTTGGCCAAACACATGCAAACCGCTGGCGAAGGCATCGAAGCACTGAACGAGCAATCGTTGGTGATCGGCACCATCGTCAAAACCATCAGCGGCATCGCCGAACAGACCAACCTGCTGGCGCTCAATGCGGCCATCGAAGCGGCTCGCGCCGGTGAACAGGGGCGCGGGTTTGCCGTGGTGGCGGACGAAGTCCGGCAATTAGCCTCGCGCACCAGTCAGGCGACCGATGAAATTGTCGGCGTCGTGCGTCAGAACCAGGACATGGCGCGCAACGCCGTGGCGCTCATGACTGACGGCAAGCTCCAGGCTGAGCAAGGTCTGGCGCTGGCGGCGGAGGCGGGCACGGTGATCGTCGAGATCCAGGACGGTGCGCAGAAAGTGGTGAACGCGGTTGGGCAGTTTGCCAACCAACTATCGACTTGATGCTATCTACCCGGCGCGGGTGGTCCTCAAAAAGGCCTACCCCGCCCGGTAAGCCTTTCCTCGTTCCTGCGTACGACTCAATCCCCCAACGCTTCCCCCTCGCGCCGTGGATCGGCCCCGCCGGCCAACGCGGCTTTCCCCTGCGCATCCTTGACCCGAACAATCGCCTGAGTCCCGCTGGTCATGTCGATCTCGCCCACGCTGTGCCCTTTGTCCTTCAGCGCCTGAATCAGTGCCGGGCTGAACTGACCCTGTTCCAGTTCGGTCGGGCCGTTGCGGCTGCCGAAGTTGGGCAGGTTGATGGCGGCCTGTGGGTCGAGGTTCCAGTCGAGCAGGCCGATGGTGGATTTGGCCACGTACTCGATGATCTGCGAGCCGCCGGGCGAGCCGACGGTGGCCACGAACTCGCCGCTCTGGCGGTCGAAGATCAGCGTGGGCGCCATGGACGAGCGCGGGCGTTTGCCGGGTTCGACGCGGTTGGCGACTTTTTGCCCTTGCTCTTCGGGGATGAACGAGAAGTCAGTCATCTGGTTGTTGAGCAGAAAACCCTGGACCATCAAGTGTGAGCCGAATGCCGCTTCCACGGTGGTGGTCATGGACACGGCATCGCCCTCGTCATCGACCGCCACCACCTGCGAGGTGGAGATGCGCAGCGGCGAGCGGTCCGGCGCGTAGGCGACCTGAATGCCCGGCGGGGTGCCGGGTTTGGCCTGGCCCATGCTGCGCTCGCCAATCAAGGTTGCGCGGGTCGCCAGATAAGTCGGGTCGACCAACCCTTTGACCGGCACGGGTACGAAGTCGGTGTCGGCAACGTACTGCGCACGATCGGCATAAGCCAGGCGCTCGGCTTCGGCGATCAGGTGCACAGCTTCAGGGGCTGGCTCTATGCCCGCCGGTTTGCTGGTCTTGACCGGTTTGAGTGGTGCCAGTGCAAAACGCGGGTCGCGGGTTTCCAGGGCCTGCAAGGTGCCAAGGATCTGCGCCACGGCGATCCCGCCCGACGACGGTGGCGGCATGCCGCAAACCTGCCAGCGTTTGTAGTCGGTGCACAGCGGCGCGCGTTCCTTGGCCTTGTAACCCTGGAGATCGCTCAGCGACAGGCTGCCGGGGTTGGTATGGCCCTGAACCTTGGCGACGATCTCTTTTGCGATCGGGCCTTTGTACAGTGCGTCGGGACCTTCCTTGGCGATGCGCTTGAATACCGCGGCGAGTGCCGGGTTTTTCAGTTGCGTACCGACGGCTTTCGGGCTGCCATCGGCATTCAGAAAGTAGGCGGCCATGTCCGGCGAGCGTTGGATAAACGCGTCGGCCGCGATCAACTGATGCAGTCGTGGCGAGATGGCGAAGCCTTGCTCGGCGAGTTTGATGGCGGGTTCGAACAGCCTCGCCCACGGCAGGCGACCGTGCTTTTGATGGGCCAGCTCCAACGCCCGCAATACACCCGGCGTACCCACCGAGCGACCACCGATCTGCGCCTGGGTGAACGGCATCGGTTTGCCATCGGCTTGCAGGAACAATTTCTCGGTGGCGCCGGCCGGGGCGGTTTCGCGACCGTCGTAGGTGCGCACAGCCTTGCCATCCCACAGCACAATCAACGCGCCACCGCCGATACCCGACGATTGCGGCTCGACCAGCGTCAACACCGCTTGCATGGCAATGGCTGCATCAATCGCCGAGCCGCCTTCGCGCAGCATCTCCCGCCCGGCTTCGGCCGCCAGCGGATTGGCGGCTGCGGCCATGTGTCTGGAGGCGTGCCGCGTCTGCAGGTCGGTGCGATAACCGAAGGCGATTTCCGGCGCGACCGGCAAGGTCGAGACCGAAGGCGAAGAGGGCGGGGCGTTACACGCGGCGAGGGTTAAAGCGGTGGCGATCAGCGAAAGGGCTGACAGGCGATAGCGACTCAAGTGGAAGGCTGAGAACACGTGGGGCACTCCGTCCATGGGATAAAAGGTCTGGGGACTTTATCGGCCGAAGGAGTGCTACGCAAATCAGGGTTCGCCCGCCACTTTTCTCGAGGCATAAAAAAACGGCCTACCTTTCGGTAAGCCGTTTTTAGTACTTGGTGGCTACACAGGGACTTGAACCCCGGACCCCAGCATTATGAATGCTATGCTCTAACCAACTGAGCTATGTAGCCAAGTGGCGCGCATTATTCACCTGGAACGACGATGCGTCAAGCGTAAATCTAAAATATTTCTCCACACTTTCAACCGCTTATCCCCCTGACCCGAAAAATCGGGCCAGGGAAGGGCATCAACCGAGCTGAAATCTCCCGGTATTCGCACTCAAGGCCTTGCTGCCCTGGCTCAAGGTGTCCGCGGCGAGATTCACCGCCCGCGCGCCTTCGAGCAAGCGTACCGCCGCCTGATCGACTTGCTGGATGTTGCCGCTGACTTCATCGGCGGTACTCGCTTGCTCTTCAACGGCAGTGGCGATTTGTGCCAGGGTGTCGGTGACGCTTTGCACCGCGCTGGCGATTTCCCCCAGGCGTTCGCCGAGACCGGTGACGGCTTGCGCATCCGATTGCGCCTGGCCGCAGGCCGCTTCCATCAGGCTTACCGCTTCGTTCACGGTGCTACGCAGGCTGTCGACGGTGCCGGCGATCTGCGCGGTGGAGGACTGGGTGCGTTGCGACAGGCTGCGCACTTCA
Source organism: Pseudomonas sp. P1_A1 (assembly GCF_056406935.1). Taxonomy (NCBI): domain Bacteria; kingdom Pseudomonadati; phylum Pseudomonadota; class Gammaproteobacteria; order Pseudomonadales; family Pseudomonadaceae; genus Pseudomonas; species Pseudomonas sp. P1_A1. The sequence goes on from NZ_JBFTZE010000009.1 coordinate 203,614, forward strand.
TCGGCCACCACCGCAAAGCCGCGACCTTGCTCGCCAGCCCGTGCGGCCTCGATGGCGGCGTTGAGGGCCAGCAGGTTGGTCTGCTCGGCCACGCCGCGAATGGTATCGACCACCAATTGAATCTGCTGCCCTTGCTCGCTGACCCGACCCAGTGCCGCCGCCGTGTCGTTCAACCGCTGATTGAGCTGCTGAATACTCGCTGTCGTGCGTTGGCTGTCGCGGCTGCTGTCGGCGGCGATGCGCTGGGTGTGCTGAGCGCTGCCAGACGCCTGTTCGCAACTCTGGGCGACCCCTTGTGAGGTGGCGGCCAATTGCGTGGCCGCTGCGGCGATCTGGCTGATTTGCAACTGCTGGGCTTCGACTTCGCCAAGGGCACCGCTGGAGTGATCGTTGAGGGTGCGCACCGCGTTGCTTAACTGCAGGGTTTCGTGATCGACCCCCAGCAAACTGTTGCGCAGTTGTACCACTGCGACGTTAAGCGAGGTGCTGATCGCCGCCAGTTCGTCGCGGCCATGTACCGGCACTTGCAGGCTCAGGTTGCCGTCGCGCAGTGCTTCGGCCAGTAGTGTGATGCCGCTGGCGCTGCGACGGATCGAGGCCTGTAGACAGATGAACAGGTACAGCGCGGCCAGCAGCAGGCAGCCAAAAATTGTCGCCACCAGGATGAACTGGCGGATGGCCGAGCCGTGGTAATAATCCAGCCGTTGATCCAGAGAAACCAACGATTGCTGGCGCAGCGAGGCAAGGTTACCGAGGAGAGCGTCGAGACTGCGTTCGAAGTCTTCGGGCTTGAGGTTGATGCTGCCACCGAAGACGCCGTCGTCCAGCACTTTCAAGCCGGTATCCAGCTGCTTGAGGCTGTCATGGTACTGCCCGGCCCAGGTTTGCAGGGCACTGGGCAGGCGCGCTTCCAGCAGGCCACCAGTTTTCGCCAGCTGTTCCCGAGCGTCGCCGATGCGGCTGCGCAAGTCGCGCAATTGCAGGCGGCTTTGCAGAGTGAACTGCCCGGACACCACCGAAGCTTGGCCAACCGCGGCGAGGCGACCGACCCGTTCGATCAGGTCCGGTGCGTGTTGAGTGGAGATCTGCGTCAGCAGATAAGTTTCCAGCCATGGCGCGAGGGTCAGGCGATTGTCCATGGCGATTTGTTCGCGCAAGGCTTGCAGGGCGCTCAAGGCATTGGTGAAGCGATCATAGCCGTCCGGCCACCATCCAACGCTGCTCAGGCTTTTCGAATCCAGGCCGGTGAGGGCGCTTTGCAGGGCTTGATAGCGGGTGAGGGTCTCGCCCTCGGCGCCTTCGGTGTTCAGGGCATTACCCAAGTCTGTGATTGCCTGGGCCACAGCCGGCTGAACCGTGTCGAACGCCGCCATCGCAGCGATGGTTGCTGGCGTCGGCTGGCGGTTGGTTTCGGTGGCGCGCCAGCGCGCGGCACGGTCACGCTGGGCGGCGAGCAAGTTGTCGAGCGCATCCAGGGCAATCAATTGCCGGACCCCGGCGCGTTCGCCGGCGATCAGGCTCAACTTGTCACGATAGTCCTGGCCGATCATCCACAAGCTGCCTGCCAGCGGCAGGATAAACAGCAGAAACAGCAGCTGAAATTTGCGCGCGAAGCCGAAACGCCCCAGCAGCCCGATCCCCGGTGATAAAAAAGCCTGCATGCCCCATGACTCCTCTGGACACCACGCACCATTGGCGTGCGTCGAGGTCATTGCGACCGCGACTGATGCCCTTCTAAAACGCCTCGAAAGTTCACCTTGGTCCGCTCTGTAGGCCGACTCTGTAGCGAAACTTCCCATTCTCGGTCCCCTTTGTAAGGGGCCGCGTTGAAGCGGATAAGCAAGGCAAGATTCAGACCATGGCTTTGCGCTATCACCTTTTTTGAGGTCGTTAGCAGGCTAAGGGGATGGCGCGACTGCACCGAAAAATGGCACATTGACCGGCCTGCCTGTGCGCACCCATCCGCAGTACGGAAACTCTCATGGCCATCAGCAACGTTCAGTCCGCCACGACATCGGCGCCCGCCACTTCACAAAGCAGTCCGCTGGTCATGCGCATCATCGGCGCGGTGGCGCTGGCGCATTTGATCAACGACCTGATTCAGGCGGTGTTGCCGTCGATCTATCCGATGCTCAAGGCCAACTATGGCCTGACCTTCACGCAGGTCGGCCTTATTACCCTGACCTTTCAACTGACGGCCTCGCTGTTGCAGCCGTGGGTTGGTTACCACACCGATCGCCATCCCAAGCCCTGGCTGTTGCCGGCCGGCACCGTTTGCACATTGATCGGTATTCTGATGATGTCGGTGGTCGGCAGCTTCCCGATGATCCTGCTGGCGGCGGGGTTGATCGGCATCGGCTCGTCGACCTTTCACCCGGAAGCTTCTCGCGTCGCGCGACTGGCCTCGGGCGGGCGCTTCGGCTTGGCGCAGTCGACGTTTCAGGTGGGGGGTAATGCGGGCTCGGCCTTTGGGCCGTTGCTGGCGGCAGCGATCATCATTCCTTACGGGCAGGGTAATGTGGCCTGGTTCGGATTGTTCGCGCTGTTTGCGTTGTTCGTGCTGTACCGGATCAGCCGCTGGTACGCCAATCACTTGAACCTGTTCAAGCTCAAACAAGGTCAGGCAGCGACGCACGGTTTATCAAAGGGCCGGGTGATCAGTGCGTTGGTGGTACTGGGGTTGCTGGTGTTCTCCAAGTATTTCTACATGGCCAGTCTCACCAGTTACTTCACGTTCTACCTGATCGAGAAATTTGACCTGTCGGTGGCCAGTTCGCAGCTGCACCTGTTCCTGTTTCTGGGGGCGGTAGCGGCGGGGACCTTTTTCGGCGGGCCTATCGGCGACAGGATCGGACGCAAGGCGGTGATCTGGTTCTCGATCCTCGGGGTGGCGCCGTTTACGCTGCTGCTGCCCCATGTGGACCTGTTCTGGACCAGTGTGTTGAGCGTGGTGATCGGTTTCATTCTGGCCTCGGCGTTCTCGGCCATCGTGGTGTATGCGCAAGAACTGGTGCCGGGGAATGTCGGGATGATTGCCGGAGTGTTCTTCGGCCTCATGTTCGGTTTCGGTGGGATTGGTGCGGCGTTGCTCGGGCATTTGGCGGATATTCGCGGCATCGAGTATGTGTACTTCCTGTGTTCGTTCTTGCCGCTGTTTGGGGTGTTGGCTATCTTTCTGCCACGGACCAAAAAAGTCTGACCCGGAGCGCCTGCGGGCACCTGCAGCCGTGATTGCAATTTGCGCAAATCACTATCCTGGTGGACACTTCGCGCCTTTCTGGACTCGATAAGGACGCGAGCAGTGGAGTTTGACAGGAATCAATTTATCGCCAATCACGGCATTGTCTTCAGCGTCACCCGTTTCAGCATCACCCCCAGTGACCGGAGTGGCCTCAGGACGCTCCATTTCGGGGAGGCGAAATCGGCCCATTTTGAGGTCAGCAGTTTGCTGGTCGAGCTGTATGACAAGATGCTCGCCAAGGACCTGCCCTGCGTAATGATGGTAGGTATCTCCAGCCCGCTGACCCGCAAGCAGGGTGACCTGCTCAACGACCAGCGCATGAGTATTGCCAACGTTACCGCCGGGATCTTTATGGCGGCTGGCTCTAAAGTACCGGTTATTGGTCTCGCTGTCGGGCCAGCGGCCGGCTATTTTGGCCGAGAGTTGGTGAAGGGCAAGCTACCGACCTATCACGCTGGCGATATCATCGTCAGTCTGGACGCTAAAGTCAGCGGCGGCATCGGACCGCAGCGCTCGGTGTCTTCCATGATCATCAAGTCCCAAGGAACATAGGCCCATGAATCTCTACAGTCAGTATGCGTTGGCCTGTGTGGGGATGGTGCTGCTGTACACTTGCGTAAGGAGCTACGTACTCAGGAAATGGCTCGGTATTGCTCTGGTCGGTCTGGGCTTTGGCGTGATGTTTGTGCTGCCACCCTACATTGGCAGCATTGATGTCGGGATCTTTGCAATCGCGGTAGTGGGGGCGGGGTCTTCGATGTTCTTCAATCGGAGTAAGTACCGAGTGTGAACATCGCGGTGGCGGTTCCTGATAAAGGAGCCGCCGTAGCCTTTGTTGTGCTGGTTTTATCCACGAAAAAAGATGTCGCGTCCTGAATGAGGTTTATACCTGTTTCAGGATCCTCAAAATATTCAGCCGTTTCGTCAATTTCAGGCGGCGCATGCCATCGGCCGTCGCGCAAGAAAAACGCAAGAGTGACTGGAATCGTGCATTTTTAATCATTTTTAATCATTTTCATTTTTTCACTATATATATAGTAGTTGCTTCCATGGCGAATTCTTTGCGCCATATCGAATCTACACCAATAAGGAATTTACATAATAATCTCTAACGGAAGAGGGTTTTGGGCTAGCGCTGCGTGTCATGTGAAAGGAAAAGATTTTATTGATGCAGTCCAGGTCAAGCAATGGATTCAAGAACTTAGTGTTTTCGCTGGTCGGCTTGGCCATGTTAGATACGGGAACGGAACAGCAAATGAAAGCCTGAACATTCTTTTCGTATTCTGCGCATTTTGTTTGGCCGCCTCGTCAATCTACGGTTCCTGCAATCGACTTTTTTTTTGTAGTCAAATCCAACTGGAGAAGTAATATGTCCGTCAATCTCGTCATCAGCTTTAATGTAAAAGAAGAAAAGCTGCAATCGTTCAAGGACATCATGAACGACGTGAAGATCAATCTGCCGAAGGTGGACGGTTGCCAAACGGTCAAGATCCTCAACCACTTGGAGGATCCACTCGCGTTCACGCTAGTGGAAGCCTGGGATTCGCGTGAAATGCATGGCACCCACGTCGACCAGATGATCTCGAGCGGTCAGTGGAGCGTCATCGTCGAGCATCTGAGCAGTGCGCCGGTCAGCGGCTACTTCAGCGAAGTTTGATGCCGTAACGTCTGCGGCAGGGCGCGTGCGGCGAGTCCGGCCGCTTCCGACGCCATCTCGGGCATACACGCGCTATTTGCTGTTATGTATTTTCTGCTATTTTCCTGGATATCCTCTTCCGTCCCGAACGTCCTACACGCTTGGGCAGCAGCATGTCGCGCTGCTGGATACCGTCCTGTCCAAATGGGGCGGCCAATTTGTTGAGAAGCCATAGCAATGACACTCGAAGTAGTACCGGCGGCGCTTTATTCGATGCGCAACGTAAAGCCTATCCTCGCTGACGGTAGCTCGTCCATCCTCCATAAAACGCTTGAAACGAACCTGGAAAACAAGGCGATCTATATCGCCACGCCGTTGATCGTCTACATCAAGCAGGGCAAGCAGATTATTCGCGACTATGACGCCATGGCCAATGTCGTCGACGAGAATCATTTGATTTTCCTCTCCAAAGGCGTTTACACGGTATCGGACTACGTCACTGGCAGCGATATCTTCGAGGCGGTGCTGCTGTTTTTCGACGACAAGCTGATCGCCAAATACCTGTCGCGCGCGGCCGGCACAGGTAATTCGCATACGGACGGCCTGCAGAAAAACGTGCACGGCACTTATACCCTGCACGCCAATGAACAGATTCAGCGCTATATCGATTCGCTGAATTATGTCTACAAGGGCGCGGAGGGCTCCGACGCGCTGCTGGAATTGAAACTGCTCGAACTACTGCACCTGATCGCCATCCAGGACAAGTCCTTCCGTTTCCTGCGCGAGCTGTCCTGCGGCGGCAGCCGCAAACGCCGCCTCATCACCGACTTCATGGAGCAGTACTATTCGCACAAGCTGAAGATTGAAGATTATGCCCTGCTGACGGGACGCAGCGTGTCGACCTTTATCCGCGACTTCAGGCGCAGCTACAACACCACCCCGAACCGCTGGATCATCGAAAAAAAAGTCGACATCGCGCATCAGCTGTTGACGGCTAAAAATTATTCCGTCACCGACGCGGCTGCGGAGGTGGGATATGAAAATACCTCCCACTTCATCAAGGTCTACAAGCAACGGTACGGTGTCACGCCGAAGAAAGCCAAGACCTTCGCAGCGGAACTGTAGCGCGACAAGGCCCAAGCCCCCCGCTGCCGCGACAGGGTGTTGTTGGGCGTGGTTGTAGGCGCCGACTAAATTTTGACCCGGGTGGCCGATTCTGGCTGACCCAGGCTGAACCCAACCCCAGAAAAAGATCGACTCCGGAAGCCTCTGCCAAAAGTAAAGATTTCAATCCCGGACGCGTACTTTTTTGATGCGCAAACCATGACCGACTGTTTTCAACAGAGTCGGTCGATTCCGGCCTGCCACAACAGGCGGTTCCTGACCGAAAGCCCTCATCCATAATGCACGCGGCTGATTGCGTTAGAGTGTTTGGATGCGCTATTGGGGCAAGTCATTGCTCACGTTGAAGTCGAACGTATTCCCAGGGAGCGGATACCCAGTGCTGCGACCGCTGTATGACGTTTTGTCAGTCAATCTGTATCTAACGTTCCCCCTTTGACCACCCTACTATCGCAGCCTTGGTCTTGGCGGTTCCCTATGCGTATGACGCGCTGCGACTCGGCTGCGCGCGCTATCTGCTCTACCTTGCCTGGCAAGCGGTCAAGTCCAACACGCCGACCGCGGCAGCATGCTGGCGCAATCCATCGTGCTTGTTTTACGCAGATCGTCATTAGCGTGAGCGTCAACGCGCTGATTGCCGTCCTGGCTGGCCCCATCGCGACATTTCTCGCCAGCAGGCTCGTGTGGCAGATCGTGCAACGCTGGCTGATGGGGACGGTCCTCGCGGGCTAGCCGTGCGCATGGCCGTAGAAGGGCGGCGCTGAACCGGGCTGTTTGCGGTTGGTGCGGCGCGGTAAACCTGCGTCACCCGGATTTGAGAGCGGCCCCTGTGCATCGCGCCAGGCGCACTAGAAAAAGATCCGAGCGGGTTATCGAAAGCCCCTGACCAACCACCCTGAACGATAAGGACATGAAATGTTGCGCATATTGGGTAAGGCATCGTCGATCAATGTACGAAAGGTACTTTGGGCATGCGCCGAGATCGAAATCCCCTTTGAGCGAGAGGATTGGGGGGCTGGCTTCAAGTCGACGCGTACGCCCAAATTCATTTCGCTGAACCCCAACGCAACGGTGCCGGTGATCCTGGACGATGACTTCGTGCTCTGGGAGTCAAACTCGATCATTCGGTATTTGGCGTCTCGCTATAACGGAGGTCATTTTTACCCGGTCCAACCGAGAGCAAGAGCGCGGGTGGACCAATGGATAGACTGGCAAGCGTCGGACCTCAACAAATCGTGGACGTATGCCTTCATGTCGTTGGTCAGGCATTCGCCTGACCATCAGGACAGCAGAGCCTTGGCAGCCGCTTGCAGTCTGTGGTCAAGGCACATGGAGATCCTGAATCGACAACTCGAATCAACAGGAGCCTATGTCAGTGAAGACGGTTTTTCTCTCGCAGACATACCGATAGGCCTGTCGGTTAACCGGTGGTTTGAAACACCGCTCGATCATCCAGACTTTCCTGCTGTAAGTGCCTATTACGAACGGTTGAGTCGTCGACCTGGCTACCTCTTGCATGGAAGAAACGGGACTCCGTAATAGTTCAGCAGGGTGTCAGGCGGCGCCAGGGACATTTGTTCCCATTGCCTCCTCCACGGTCAACCGGCAGTTGCTGCAGTCGGCCAAGGGGGCGGTGGTCATGGCCGGCATGAACGCTGGTGTGCAGGCCGGTGGAGGCGCCGCGATCTACATGGGCTATCTGTTCTAGTCGCGCATAGCAGGTCGATATAACGCCCAAAAAAAAGCCGCGAATCAACGCGGCTTCTTCGATTCCAACAACGCTACACGTTGAAACGGAAGTGCATTACGTCGCCGTCTTTAACGATGTAATCCTTGCCTTCCAGGCGCCATTTACCGGCTTCTTTGGTGCCGGCTTCGCCTTTGTACTGGATGAAGTCGTCGTAGGCGATGACTTCGGCGCGGATGAAGCCTTTTTCGAAGTCGGTGTGGATCACGCCGGCGGCTTGCGGTGCGGTAGCACCGACGCGGACGGTCCAGGCGCGGACTTCTTCGACACCGGCGGTGAAGTAGGTCTGCAGGTGCAGCATTTCGTAGCCGGCGCGGATTACGCGGTTCAGGCCAGGCTCTTCGAGGCCCAGGGCTTCGAGGAACATGTCTTTCTCTTCGCCGTCTTCCAGTTCGGCGATTTCGGCTTCGATCTTGTTGCAGACCGGAACCACCACGGCGCCTTCTTCTTCGGCAATGGCCTTGACCACGTCCAGCAGCGGGTTGTTCTCGAAACCGTCTTCAGCGACGTTGGCGATGTACATGACCGGCTTGGTGGTCAGCAGGTGGAAACCGCGAATCACCTGCTTCTCATCGGTGCTCATGTTCTTCATCAGGCTGCGCGCAGGCTTGCCCAGGGTGAAGTGAGCGATCAGCTGCTCAAGCAGGCCTTTCTGGACCACGGCGTCCTTGTCACCGCCCTTGGCGTTACGAGCGACTTTCTGCAGTTGCTTCTCGCAGCTGTCGAGGTCGGCGAAGATCAGTTCCAGGTCGATGATTTCGATGTCGCGTTTCGGGTCGACGCTGTTGGAGACGTGAATCACGTTCTCGTCTTCGAAGCAGCGGACCACGTGGGCGATGGCATCGGTCTCGCGGATGTTGGCGAGGAACTTGTTGCCCAGGCCTTCACCTTTCGAGGCGCCGGCCACCAGGCCTGCGATATCGACGAATTCCATCGTGGTCGGCAGGATACGCTTGGGCTTGACGATGGCCGCCAAGGCTTCCAGACGCGGATCCGGCATCGGCACGATACCGCTGTTGGGCTCGATGGTGCAGAAGGGGAAGTTCTCGGCCGCAATCCCGGACTTGGTCAGGGCGTTGAACAGGGTGGACTTGCCGACGTTAGGCAGGCCGACGATGCCGCAATTGAATCCCATGGTGTTTCCCCTCGGGTAAGAGTCAGGCCTTCTGGCTGTGCAGGTTTTTCATCGCGCGGTTCCATTCCCCGGCGAGGATATCCGGCAGCACGCCGAGGGCAAAGTCGATGCTGGCATCGAGTTTTTCCTGTTCGGCGCGTGGCGCACGACCCAGGACGAAGTTTGAAACCATACTGGCAACGCCCGGGTGGCCAATGCCAAGCCGCAGGCGGTGAAAGGTATTCTGATTGCCCAGTTGCGCAATGATGTCGCGCAACCCGTTATGACCGCCATGGCCGCCGCCCTGTTTGAGCTTGGCAATGCCCGGAGGCAGGTCGAGTTCGTCATGCGCCACCAGAATCTCTTCCGGCTTTATGCGAAAGAAGCCGGCAAGTGCCGCTACGGCCTGGCCGCTGCGGTTCATGTAGGTGGTGGGAATCAGTAGACGAACATCCTGACCTTGATGCGAATAGCGCCCGGTCAGGCCGAAATATTTGCGATCGGCCACAAGGTTGACACCCTGTGCCTGCGCGATGCGCTCAACAAAAAGGGCCCCTGCGTTATGCCGGGTCTGTTCGTATTCAGCGCCTGGATTTCCCAGGCCAACGATCAGTTTGATGGCAGTCACGATAGGGGCCCTTCCTTGAAGTGGTGGATAACATCGCCGCCATCAGGGAGTGCGGCGAAAGTGGACGACAAGTGCTCATTTACCATTATGTAAACTCCGCGTTCTCGCCCGCTTTCTCGCTACGCTCTAGTCCGCGATGTTTCCGGTCACTCCGGCGTACAGAGTGAAATTACTCTGCAGCGCCTTCTGCAGCTTCTGGAGCAACACGTGGAGCGTGAACGTTGGCAACAGCCAGGTCGTTACCGTGAGCCAGAGCAACAAATTCAACGCCTTTAGGAGCGCTGATGTCGGACAGGTGAATGATCGAGCCGACTTCGGCGTTAGCCAGGTCAACTTCGATGAATTCAGGCAGGTCTTTCGGCAGGCAGGACACTTCGATTTCAGCAACAACGTGCGAAATCTCGCCGCCTTTCTTCACTGGAGCAGCTTCGTTGATGAAGTGCACTGGAACGATAGCGGTCAGCTTTTGGCCAGCAACTACGCGTACGAAGTCAGCGTGCATCACGTGGCCTTTGGCCGGGTGACGCTGCAGAGCCTTGATGATTACGTTTTGCTTGGTGCCGCCAACGTTCAGCTCGATGATGTGGCTGTAAGCCGCTTCGTTTTCGAGCAGTTTGGCAACTTCTTTAGCCAGCATGCTGATGGATTCAGGGGCTTTTTCGCCACCGTAGACTACAGCTGGAACCAGGCTTGCGAGACGACGCAGGCGGCGGCTCGCACCTTTCCCCAGGTCGGAACGCACTTCAGCATTCAGAGTAAAATCGTTCATGTTGTATCTCCAAAATAACCACATTCGCCCCAGCGTTTGCGACCAGCGCTAAAGGCGATATGGGCAAAAAAGCCCCGCCCCGACAGGAATGCCGGGGCGGGGCGCTTTTCGTCAACAGGATGTAATGAAAAGGGCAGGGCCCTTAACGGAACATCGCGCTGATCGATTCTTCATTGCTGATGCGGCGGACCGCCTCGGCAACTACCGGTGCGATATCCAGTTGGCGGATACGCGCACAGGCTTGTGCTGCAGCGGACAGCGGGATGGTGTTCGTCACCACCAGCTCGTCCAGCACGGAATTTTCAATGTTTTCGATCGCCCGACCCGACAGCACAGGGTGCGTGCAGTAGGCGAAAACCTTGGCAGCGCCATGCTCTTTCAAGGCCTTGGCCGCGTGGCACAGAGTGCCGGCGGTATCGACCATGTCATCGACCAGAATACAGGTACGCCCTTCGACATCACCGATGATATGCATCACTTCAGAGTGATTGGCTTTCTCACGGCGTTTGTCGATGATCCCGAGATCCACGCCCAGGGATTTGGCAACAGCCCGTGCACGCACGACGCCGCCAATGTCCGGGGACACGATCATCAGGTTTTCGAAGCGCTGATCTTCAATGTCATCCACCAGTACCGGGGAGCCGTAGATGTTATCTACCGGAATATCGAAGAAACCCTGGATTTGGTCAGCATGCAGATCAACCGTGAGAACACGGTCGATGCCGACTACGGTAAGCATGTCAGCAACGACTTTCGCGCTGATAGCCACACGTGCGGAACGCGGACGGCGATCCTGACGGGCATAACCAAAGTAAGGAATAACAGCAGTGATACGAGTAGCCGAGGAGCGGCGGAAGGCATCAGCCATCACTACCAGTTCCATCAGGTTATCGTTGGTCGGAGCGCAAGTCGGCTGAATAATGAAGACATCTTTACCGCGGACGTTTTCATTGATCTCGGCTGTAATTTCGCCGTCGGAAAACTTACCGACAGAGATGTCACCGAGAGGGATATGCAGCTGACGTACAACACGCCGAGCCAGATCGGGGTTAGCGTTCCCCGTAAAGACCATCATCTTGGACACGCGCAGTACCTGAAGGCTGAGGGTAACCTGGATGAGTATAGGAAAATGGCAGGGGCGGCTGGATTCGAACCAACGCATGGCAGGATCAAAACCTGCTGCCTTACCGCTTGGCGACGCCCCTGTATCTGTTGCTACGAGTACCCAGTACCCGATTCCTTTTAGAGCAGACTTTGCAGCTTGCGATGCAACATCGAAACGTTGCTTCCTTTTGCCACAAACCCTGTAAGGGTCTCTGTAAGAAGGGCCGAGACTTTATCAGCTTCAGCTTTGCTTGGGAAGCCCCCAAACACACAACTTCCAGTTCCGGTGAGTTTTGCTTCGGTAAATTTACCTAACAAATTCAAGGCGTTACGTACCTCTGGATAACGTCTTGCTACCACCGGTAAGCAGTCATTTCGACTGTTTCCCTTGGGAACGGGGCGCACTTTAATGGGAGGAGTGTTACGTGTCAACAGTGGATCTGAAAAAATTTCTGCTGTACTTACAGATACTTGCGGCACAAGCACCAGATACCACGGTTCCTCGGGTTCTACAGGTGTGAGTTTCTCTCCCACACCCTCGGCGAAAGCCGCGTGGCCACGCACGAAAACCGGGACGTCGGCGCCAAGCGTCAGGCCCAGCGCGGCCAGCCTGTCGTCATCCCAGCCCAGTTGCCAAAGATGATTGAGGCCCAGCAACGTGGTTGCCGCATTCGAACTGCCGCCACCGATTCCGCCGCCCATGGGCAGGATTTTTTCGATCCAGATGTCGATGCCCAGCGAGCAACCGGATTGCTCCTGCAGTTTTTTTGCGGCTTTGACGATCAGATTACTGTCATGAGGGACGCCAGCGAATTCGGTGTGCAACCGAATCACGCCATCGTCGCGAACGGCGAAGGTGATTTCATCGCCGTAATCGAGAAACTGAAAAATCGTCTGCAACTCGTGGTAACCGTCTTCACGGCGACCGAGGATGTGCAGCATCAGGTTGAGTTTGGCGGGCGAGGGCAGTGTCAGGCGTGGTGCAGTCATCTTCACTGCCCCAGCTTGCGCGGTTGCCAGTCCTTGATCACCAGCGTGACATCAAGGTCGGTGCCGTGCAGTTTGATCCGCTCGGGCAGCCAATAGCCGTTTTGCTCGGCATAACTGAGGTACTCGACCTGCCAGCCATCCTGTTCGAGATTGGCCAGGCGGCTGTCGACGTCCAGGGTCAGACGACTTTTGCTGTCCGGGGCCGGGAGACCGCGAACCCACCACGCCAGATGGGACACCGGCAATTTCCAGCCCAGTTGCTCTTCGACCAGGGCTTCTGGAGTCGATGCGTCATAACGGCCTTGATTGGCCACTTCCAGCGAGACTTTGCCGGGGCGCCCGGTCAAACGGGCCGCGCCACGACCCAGCGGGCCGGAGAGGCGGATGTCGTAATAATCCTGGCGCTGCAGCCAGAACAAGGTGCCGCTGCCCGAATCTTTCGGGGCGCGGATGCCGATCTTGCCGTTGATCTGCCAGCCATCGAGACCGGCCAGTTGCTGTTTATGCACGCGCCATTGGGCCGGGTTGCCGTGTCCCTCGACCGATTCACGGGCGCTGAAGCCCGCGCAGCCGGCGAGCAGGGCGATGAAGCTGAAAACGATAATGTGGCGCAAAAACATAATCTTAAAGAGTCTCTGATCCGGTCAGGCGCTTGATGGTGCTGCGCAGGGCAGGGCTGTCGGGCTGTTCCTTGAGGAATTTGCTCCAGACTTGTTTGGCTTCGCGTTGTTTGCCATTGGCCCACAGGACTTCGCCCAGGTGAGCGGCGACTTCCTGATCGGGGAAGCGTTCCAGTGCCAGGCGCAAATAGCGCTCGGCTTCGTCGAGGTTGCCCAGGCGGAAATTCACCCAGCCGAGGCTGTCGAGAACGGCCGGGTCTTCCGGGTTCAACTGGTGCGCCTGTTCGATCAGGGCCTTGGCTTCGACGTAGCGCGTGGTGCGGTCGGACAGGGTGTAGCCGAGGGCGTTCAACGCCATCGCATTGTCCGGGTCGCGTTTGATGATCAGTCGCAGGTCTTTTTCCATCTGCGCCAGGTCATTACGTTTTTCCGCCTGCATGGCCCGGGTATACAGCAGATTCAAATCGTCCGGATATTTCTGCAGGGCTTGCTGCAAGACTTTCCAGGCCTTGTCGCCCTGTTTGTTGGCCGACAAGGTTTCGACTTCGATCAGGTACAACTGGATCGCGTAATCGGGTTGCTCGTCGCGCTGGGCCGCCAGACGGCTTTGGGCTTCGGCGGTCCTGCCGTTGTTCATCAGAATATCGGCCTGACGCAATTGCGCTGGCAGGTAATCGTTGCCCGGCCCGACCTGGGCGTACTCGATCAGCGCGCCCTGGGGGTCGTTACGCTCTTCAGCGATACGCCCAAGGTTCAGGTGAGCTGAGTCGACATGGCTTTCCCTGGCGATCAAGTCTTCCAGATAACCTTTTGCTTCGTTCCAGGCCTTGGCTTCCAGGCAGACCAGAGCCAACGAATAACGCAGTTCGTCGTCTTCCGGGTATTGCTGCACCAGGCTCGAGAACTCGACCTTGGCGTCGTCCATGCGGTCCTGTTCGACCAGCATGCGCGCGTAGGTCAGGCGCAGGCGTTTGTCGTCCGGGTATTTCTTGATGCTTTTTTGCAGTAACGGCAAGGCTTCACCGCCACGGCTGAGCCCTTGCAGCAGGCGCGCGCGCAGCAGAATCGGCGCTATTTCGCCTTCTCCCGGCGGGTTGTCTTCGAGCAGGGTCAGCGCGCCTTTGGCGTCGCCATCCTGTTGCAACAGCAAGGCCTTGCCGAAAATCAGCTGGTTGTTGTGCGGATGGCGCTGCAGCAAGCGGTCGAAACCTTTCATCAGACCGTTGCGGGTCTCCTGGTCAGTATCGGCCGCGGACAGGGCAAGGAAGTCGAAATGGGTGTCGCCTTTGCCCTGCAGGACTTTTTCCATATAAGTCATGGAGTCGTCATAACGCCCGGCGCGGGCGAGTTGCACGGCCGCCGCCCGTTGCGCCTCCAGATCGTTCGGGGCGTTTTTTGCCCAGATCAGCGAGGTGTCGAGGGCCGCTTGATCAGCGCCCAGGTATTCGGCAATGCGAAATGCCCGCTCGGAGATGCCCGGATCCTGGGTGTTGATGGCCTGGGTCACGTAGTTGTCCAGGGCAATGTCGTAACGATTGCGCTGGCCTGCCAGTTCTGCGCTCAACAGGCTGAAGATGGTTTCTTCACTGAACGAGCTGTAAACCTTGGGCTTTTCAGGCGCCGGAGTGCTGTCTTCGACCGGCGGCGTACCGTCCGACGAAACGGGTGCCAAGGCCTGGCAGCCGCTGAGGAAGACAAAAGCAAGGAGCAACGCGGAAGATCTATTCATATAGGGAAGAGGACGACTAACCTGCGGTCGGATCATCATGACACAAGCCTTCGGCCAAACATAACCGCCCGGCCAATTTACCCGCACACGCAATCCCGGCAGGCCCGGCGCCGGTGTAAACGAGAACGGATCGCAGCTTCGGCAGCGTCAACCGGGACGATAGATATCGAGTGGTTGTTCTGGCTCTGTCGAAGTAGGACAATTGTCGGCTTCACGTCACCATCAGCGACCTTGAATGGCCTTCCTTGCACTCGGTATTAACCACAAGACTGCTTCAGTAGACGTCCGCGAGCGCGTGGCCTTTACCCCTGAGCAGCTGGTTGAGGCCTTGCAGCAGCTCTGCCGACTCACCGACAGCCGCGAAGCTGCGATCCTCTCCACCTGCAATCGCAGTGAGCTGTATATAGAACAGGATCACCTTTCGGCTGACATCGTGCTGCGCTGGTTGGCCGATTATCATCATTTGAGCCTCGACGAGCTGCGTGCGAGCGCTTATGTGCATGAAGATGATGCGGCAGTTCGTCACATGATGCGGGTCGCCTCCGGGCTCGATTCGCTGGTGTTGGGTGAACCACAGATTCTCGGCCAGATGAAATCGGCCTACGCCGTGGCTCGCGAGGCGGGCACCATCGGTCCGCTGCTCGGGCGCTTGTTCCAGGCCACGTTCAATGCGGCCAAACAGGTGCGAACCGATACCGCCATCGGTGAAAACCCGGTGTCCGTGGCGTTTGCCGCGGTCAGCCTGGCGAAACAGATTTTCAGTGATTTGCAACGCAGCCAGGCCTTGCTGATCGGCGCCGGCGAGACCATCACCCTGGTCGCCCGCCATCTGCATGAGCTGGGCGTGAAGCGAATCGTGGTCGCCAACCGCACCCTGGAGCGCGCAAGCACCCTGGCCGAGCAGTTTGGCGCCCACGCGGTGTTGCTCTCGGACATCCCGACAGAACTGGTGCGCAGCGACATCGTCATCAGTTCCACCGCTAGCCAGTTACCTATTCTCGGTAAAGGCGCGGTGGAAAGTGCCTTGAAATTGCGTAAGCACAAGCCGATTTTCATGGTGGATATCGCAGTCCCTCGGGATATCGAACCGGAAGTCGGCGAGTTGGATGACGTTTACCTGTACAGCGTCGACGATCTCCACGAAGTGGTCGCCGAAAACCTCAAGAGCCGTCAGGGCGCTGCCCAGGCGGCCGAAGAGATGGTGTCGGTCGGTGCCGAAGATTTCATGGTTCGCCTGCGCGAACTGGCGGCGGTGGATGTGCTCAAGGCCTATCGTCAACAAAGCGAGCGCCTGCGCGACGAAGAATTGCAGAAGGCCCAGCGTATGCTCGCCAACGGCAGCAGTGCCGAGGACGTGCTGGTGCAACTGGCCCGTGGCCTGACCAACAAACTCTTGCATGCCCCGAGCGTGCAATTGAAAAAGCTCTCTGCCGAAGGCCGCCTCGATGCGCTGGCCATGGCCCAGGAACTCTTTGCCCTCGGTGAGGGCTCATCGGATAGCTTTTCGGATAAGAAACCGCAATGAAAGCGTCACTGCTCAATAAGCTGGACATCCTCCAGGACCGTTTCGAGGAATTGACCGCCCTGCTTGGCGATGGCGAAGTCATTTCCGATCAGAACAAATTCCGCACCTATTCCAAGGAATACGCGGAAGTCGAGCCGATCGTCGACACCTATAAACAGCTGCTTAAAGTGCAGGGCGACCTCGAAGGCGCACAGGCACTGCTCAAGGACAGCGACCCGGACATGCGTGAAATGGCCGTGGAAGAAGTCCGCGAAGCCAAGGAACGATTGATCGAGCTCGAAGCCAGCCTGCAACGCATGCTGCTGCCCAAGGATCCGAACGACGGTCGCAACGTGTTCCTGGAAATCCGCGCGGGTACCGGCGGTGACGAAGCGGCGATTTTCTCCGGCGACCTGTTCCGCATGTATTCGCGTTACGCCGAGCGGCGTGGCTGGCGGGTAGAGATTCTCTCGGAGAACGAAGGCGAACACGGTGGCTATAAAGAAGTTATCGCCCGTGTCGAAGGCGAGAACGTCTACGGCAAACTGAAGTTCGAATCCGGTGCGCACCGTGTGCAGCGGGTTCCGGCCACTGAATCGCAAGGTCGCATCCACACCTCGGCCTGCACCGTGGCGGTATTGCCCGAGCCGGATGAGCAGGAAGCCATTGAGATCAACCCGGCGGATCTGCGGGTCGACACCTATCGCTCCTCCGGTGCCGGTGGTCAGCACGTCAACAAGACCGATTCGGCGATTCGTATCACGCACTTGCCGTCCGGTATTGTCGTCGAGTGCCAGGAAGAACGATCCCAGCACAAGAACCGCGCCCGGGCGATGTCCTGGCTGTCGGCCAAGCTCAACGACCAGCAGACCAGTGCCGCGGCCAATGCCATCGCCAGCGAGCGTAAATTGCTGGTCGGTTCCGGTGACCGCTCCGAGCGGATCCGTACCTACAACTTCGCCCAGGGCCGGGTCACCGACCATCGGGTCAACCTGACGCTGTATTCGCTCGACGAAATTCTCGCGGGCGGCGTGGATGCGGTGATCGAACCGCTGCTGGCCGAGTACCAGGCCGACCAATTGGCAGCGATAGGTGAGTAAATGACGATCATTGCCAGCTTGCTGCGCGCCGCCGATTTGCCTGATTCGCCCACTGCGCGTCTGGATGCCGAATTGCTGCTGGCGGCGGCCTTGGGCAAGTCCCGCAGCTTTCTGCACACCTGGCCTGAGCGTATCGTCCCGAGCGAAGCAGCACTGACGTTTGCCGAGTATTTGCAGCGCCGCCGCAGCGGCGAGCCAGTGGCCTATATTCTGGGTCAGCAAGGCTTCTGGAAGCTCGACCTGGAAGTCGCGCCCCACACGTTGATTCCGCGTCCCGACACTGAATTGCTGGTGGAAGCGGCGTTGGAACTGTTGCCGGCTACCCCAGCCAAGGTGCTCGATCTGGGCACCGGCAGTGGTGCCATCGCCCTGGCGCTGGCCAGCGAGCGTCCGGCCTGGAAGGTCACCGCCGTGGATCGCGTGCTGGAAGCCGTGGCCCTGGCCGAGCGCAATCGTCAGCGCTTGAACCTGAACAATGCCACGGTGTTGAGCAGTCATTGGTTTAGTGCCCTGGAAGGCCAGCGTTTTCAACTGATCATCAGCAATCCGCCCTACATCGCTTCGACCGATCCGCATCTGGTGGAGGGCGACGTACGCTTTGAGCCGGCCAGTGCCTTGGTGGCCGGCGTCGATGGGCTCGACGATCTGCGTCTGATCGTCGCTCAGGCACCGGATTATCTTGACGCGGGTGGCTGGTTGATGCTCGAACACGGTTACGATCAAGCCTGCGCGGTGCGCGATTTGCTGCTGACCCGCGGCTTTGAAGAAGTCCACAGCCGCACCGATCTGGGCGGTCACCAACGCATCAGTCTGGGGCGCTTGCCGTGCTGAATGATCAGGAGTTGCTGCGCTACAGTCGGCAGATTCTGCTGCAACACGTTGACATCGACGGTCAGTTGCGACTCAAGGAAAGCCGCGTATTGATTGTCGGCCTCGGCGGCCTTGGCTCACCGGTTGCGCTGTATCTGGCCGCGGCCGGGGTCGGTGAACTGCATCTGGCGGATTTCGACACGGTGGACCTGACCAATCTGCAGCGCCAGATCGTTCACGACACCGACAGCGTCGGCCTGAGCAAGGTCGATTCGGCGATCCGTCGCCTGACCGCGATCAATCCAGAGATTCAGCTGATCGCCCATCGCACTGCATTGGACGAGGATTCGCTGGCCGCCGCCGTTGCTGCGGTGGATCTGGTGCTGGACTGTTCCGACAATTTTTCCACCCGCGAGGCGGTCAACGCTGCGTGTGTGGCCGCGCGCAAGCCGCTGGTCAGCGGTGCGGCGATTCGCCTGGAAGGGCAATTGTCGGTGTTCGACCCGCGTCGTCCAGAGAGCCCGTGCTACCACTGTTTATACGGGCACGGCAGCGAGGCCGAGTTGACCTGCAGCGAGGCGGGCGTCGTCGGTCCTTTGGTCGGGTTGGTCGGCAGCCTCCAGGCACTGGAAGCGCTGAAACTGCTGGTGGGGTTCGGCGAGCCGCTGGTGGGGCGCCTGTTATTGATCGATGCCTTGGGCTCACGCTTCCGTGAATTGCGGGTCAAGCGTGATCCGGGCTGCAGCGTCTGCGGGGCGCGCCATGCGTGAAGCGCCGATTGCTGTGTTCGATTCCGGCGTCGGCGGGCTGTCGGTGCTGGCCGAGATCCAGCAGTTGCTGCCAAACGAGTCTCTGTTGTACTTCGGCGATTGCGGGAATATTCCCTACGGCGAGAAAACCCCGGCATTCATCCGCCAGCGTTGCAGTGTCATGGCGCAGTTCTTTCAGCAGCAAGGCGCCAAGGCGCTGGTGCTGGCCTGCAACACCGCGACGGTGGCTGGCGTTGCGGACTTGCGGCGCGATTACCCCGAGTGGCCTATCGTCGGCATGGAGCCTGCGGTCAAACCGGCCGCTGCGGCGACGCGCAGCGGTGTGGTCGGCGTGCTCGCCACCACCGGTACTTTGCAGAGTGCCAAGTTTGCTGCCTTGCTCGATCGTTTCGCCACCGATGTACGGGTGATCACTCAGCCGTGCCCCGGGCTGGTGGAGCTGATTGAAAATGGCGATCTGCACAGCGAGACATTGCGTCAGTTGCTGCGAGGGTATGTCGAGCCGCTGCTGGCTGGCGGTGCAGATACGATCATTCTGGGCTGTACGCATTATCCCTTTTTAAAGCCGCTGCTAAAGCAGATGCTCCCGCAAAGCATCAGCTTGATCGATACCGGTGCCGCTGTGGCGCGGCAGCTCCAGCGTCTGCTGGCCGAGCGAGAGTTGCTGGCCGAGGGGCCTGCTCGCCCCGCACAGTTCTGGTCGAGTGCGGACCCAGAGCATTTCAGAAATATCTTGCCGATCCTGTGGAATATGTCTGGGGTTGTGCGAAGCTTCGAAAGATAGAGATGCGTAGCAAACGAATGATTGGGGTGAGCTTCTGATTAAACGGTGACTTCTATAGCTTTGTTTGTTGTGCAGCATAAAAACCATACTAAATTGTTCGGAAAAGGATGTTTCTAATGAAGCGACTATTCTGTTTGGCCGCGATTGCGACCGCATTGATGGGGCACAGTTTTACCGCGCAGGCGGCAGGGGTGGAGTTCGGGGTCGGCCAGACCAGCGATTCGACCATGACCTACCGACTGGGCATGCAGTTCGATTGGGACAAGAGCTGGTTGCAGAGTGATGTCGGTCGCTTGACCGGCTACTGGAGCGGCGCTTACACCTATTGGGATGGCGACAAAACAGCGAGCAATCACAGTTTGTCGTTCTCGCCGGTGCTGGTGTATGAGTTTGCCGGTCAGACCATCAAGCCCTACGTCGAAGCGGGTATCGGTATCGCGGTGTTTGCCAACACCGAATACGAAGATAACAAGCTTGGCAGTGCCTTTCAGTTCGAAGACCGTTTCGGGTTTGGCCTGC
The DNA here is from genome assembly GCF_056406935.1 of Pseudomonas sp. P1_A1. NCBI lineage: Bacteria > Pseudomonadati > Pseudomonadota > Gammaproteobacteria > Pseudomonadales > Pseudomonadaceae > Pseudomonas > Pseudomonas sp. P1_A1. The sequence continues at coordinate 223,801 of NZ_JBFTZE010000009.1, forward strand.
GCTTTGCCGGCGGACATGAAGTCGGGATTCGCGCCACCCACTACTCCAATGCCGGGATCAGTACCCCGAACGACGGTGTAGAAAGCTACGCATTGCATTACACGATGCCGTTGTAAGCCTGCAATGTTTGGGTGTGGGAGCTACCTGTGGCGGGGCTCCCACATGGCATCGGGTGACTTCGATCTCACCGGTACGCCGTCGCAATCCCCTGGCGTTCGGTGATGCATTCCGGTGCGCCCATTTCGAACTCCCGGCAGATCAGCGGACGCTTTTCATAGATGGTGCACATCATGCTGTTGCGATCCAGTGCGGCGCACCAGCCGTCATCCAGTCGCAGCATGACTTCACCACCCCAATCATCGGTATCGATAAAACGTTCGGGCACGCCGGTGTCAGTGATCAGCATCACTTCAAGCTGGCAGCAGCAGGCTGCGCAGGTCGAGCAGGTGACCGCAGGCTCGGCGACTTGCGTGTGGGGAATGGTTTTCATGGCGCGCAGTGTAAGGCAGTGGGCCCACGCTGTGTAAAAGGCCTGACAGACGCTCAGGCTTCACGGCAGATCCTCGATCGGCGGCTTGTTTCGCGCTTGTTCGTCGATTGCCAGTCCCGTCCGCTCGAGTTGTTGCGGCAGGGGCCAAAGAACAGGCATGAGCAGCTCCGGCAAGGAGAATTCCAGTGGACGATTCTTGATCATGTCGAGGAGATATCGCGCGGCTTGGCCTGCCGACCAGTCGAGATGTATCGGGGCGCCGTCGTTCAGAGGCGTATCGATAAACCCTGGGCTGACCACGGTCATTTCGATGTTTTCCGGCTCCATGTCGATGCGCAACGACTCGAATAGATGACGCAACCCGGCCCTTGAATCGCCATAGGATTCGGCCCACGGCAGGGGTAACCAGGTCACCGAACTGGCCATGCCCACCAGATGCGGCGCAGTGCCCGCCTGCAGCAAGGGCCGGGCGGCTGCGATGCAATAACTGCTGGCAAGCAAGTTGGTACGCATGATGTGCTCGATGATTGACGAGTCGAGCTGATTGGCGTCGACGTATTCGCAGGTGCCTGCGTTAAGGATCATGGTGTCCAGAGAGCCCCATTCCTGCGCAATCTGCTCACCGATTTCGCGCACTCTTTGGCCGTTGGTCAAATCCCCCGCGACCACCAGCACCTGTCCGGGATATCGCTGAGACAGGGCTTTCAATGACGTCTCCGAGCGGGAGCTGACGGCCAGATGGGCACCGGTTTTCAGTATTTCTTCAGCCAGCACAGCACCAATACCGTTGCTGGCGCCGGTCAACCAGTATCGCCTTGGAGGTGTACGACTCATCCCAATCCCCTTATTTACCCAATATTTCCTTGGCTCAATTCCGTGTTCATGACGCAACGCTGCAGCATCAATTTAATGACGGTGGCGATAAACCCTGTCGTGATGGCAGGTTCTTGAACGCGGCCAGGGCCCGTTCACGGGAAGCACTCAGATTGACGAGAGGCGACGGGTAGCCCCTCACACCGAACAATCCGCCGAGATTGGCCAGATTGTGCAGGTCTTTATTGTTCATTTCGTTGAGCTCCGGCAACCAGTGCTTGATGAACACCCCTTGTGCATCGAATTTTTCCGACTGGCTCAGCGGGTTAAAAATCCGGAAGTAGGGCGCCGAATCGGTGCCGGTGGACGAACTCCACTGCCAGCCACCATTGTTCGCCGCCAGGTCGCCATCAATCAGGTGTCGCATGAAGAAGCGCTCGCCTTCACGCCAGTCGATCAGCAGGTTCTTGGTCAGGAACATCGCCACCACCATGCGCAGGCGGTTGTGCATCCAGCCGGTTTCCAGCAATTGGCGCATGGCGGCATCGATGATCGGCAGGCCGGTGCGGGCTTGCTGCCAGGCCTTGAGTTCTTGCGGGGCGTCACGCCAGACCAGGGCTTCGGTTTCCGGACGGAAGGCGCGGTGCCGGGATACACGTGGGTAGCCCACCAATATGTGTTTGTAGAACTCGCGCCACAGCAGCTCGTTGATCCAGGTGACGGCGCCGACCTTGCCGCTTTCGAACTCGCCCTGATTGCTTCGCAACGCGGCGTGCAGGCACTGACGAGGGGAAATCACCCCGGCGGTGAGATAGGCCGAGAGCTGGCTGGTGCCGGGTTTTGCCGGGAAGTCGCGTTCGCTGTGGTAATAGTCGATCTGGGCGTCGACAAAGGTGTCGAGGCGGCGCCGGGCTTCGATTTCACCGGCTGGCCAGAGGGCACGCAAGCTGTCGTTGGGAGAATCGAAACCCTCGACACGGGACGGCGGTTCGTCGCTGCTGATATGCAATGGAGCCTGAAGGGCGGGTGCAGCGACCAATCCGGGCAATGAAGCGTGCAGGCGTTCGTAGCAGACCTTGCGAAACTGGCTGAAGACCTGGAAGTAGGTTCCGGTTCTGGTGAGCACGGTGCCTGGCTTGAACAGCAGCTGATCAAGGTAGCTGTAAAAGTCGATGCCCCGGTCTTTCAGCGCGTGGGCCACCGCCGCATCACGGCGGGTTTCATGAATGCCGTATTCCTCGTTGACGTGCACCGCGTCGATCTTCAACTGCTGGCACAGTTCGAGCAGAACCTTGGGCGCTTCATCCCAGCGGGACGCCTGGCGAATCAGTAGCGGGATGTTCAGGGCGTCCAGCGCGCGGCGTAATTCGGCGAGGTTGCGCAACCAGAAGTCCACTTTGCACGGCGCGTCGTCGTGCGCAAGCCACTGCTGCGGGCTCGGCAAATACACCGCCACACTCGGGCCACGGGCTGCGGCGGCCGAGAGGGCGGTGTTGTCGTGTAGACGCAAGTCGCTGCGCAGCCAGATCAATTGCATGGTCGTATCCGTACGATTCATCAAAAAAGCGCCATTAAATGAGCCCGCGCTGAATCAGGTCCAGATGGGCCGATAACGGGCTATCGGCCAGGATCAAATCAGCAATGGCGGTGCTTTTTGCGGACAAATCGGCGTGGTGGATGCACACCGTTGGTCCGGCGATCATTTTTGGGCAACTGACGCCATTCAAAAGTTTCGACAATTTTGCAAGATTCATGGCTTTGCTGGAATACAGCAGTACACCGCGGGCTTGCAGGTGATCGACCGCCAGCGTCAGTTCGCCGGCCGGGAGTGGCCAGTCGAAAACTTCCACCGGGCAATCGGTGCTGCTGATCAGCCAGGCGGTGAGCCATAGATGAGGTTCCAGAGGCAGGTCCGAGTGATTGATCAGCAGCAGCGGCGCGGTGCGTAACTGGCGGTTGTTGTGGTAAATCCTAGCGCCGAATTTGCTGCGCAACCAGGAATAGACAAACACCCGCTCCATCTGCGCGCCGAACTGGCCTTGCCAGCGTTGTTCCAGTTCCGCCAGCAACGGCATCAACAGGTGTTCACACAAGGTGCGTGGCGGATACAGCGCCATCGCCTGGTTCACGGTGTCATCGAGGGTGCGCTCGGCCAATTGGGTAACGGCTTGTAGCAGTGTCTGGCGCAACACCAGCCAATCGTTTCCGGCGGGCTCGGCAAGTACCTGAGGCGTGTCGAGCAGTTGCTTGACCTGACCGACAGCCACGCCGCGATTGAGCCAGGTGAGGATCGTCAGGATGCGTTGAACGTGTTCGGCACAGAACAGCCGATGCCCCTTGGGAGTGCGCTGAGGCACGATCAGCCCATAGCGCCGTTCCCAGGCGCGCAAGGTGACGGCGTTGACCCCGGTCTGCCGGGCCACTTCACGGATGGGCAGCCAGCCTGCGTCCAGGGCCTTTTTGAAGTCGGTGCCGAGGTCTTCGCTGGCGCTGGTGTCCGGTGGGGTTTTCATTAGATTGCGTTTCGCAGGCTGAGGTTTTCCGGGTGCGGTTGCAGGTACACCTGTTGCGCAATGTATGGATCCGGGTGTTGGCGAAAGTAGTGTTTGAGCAACGTCAGTGGTACCACCAGCGGCACGATGCCGTGACGATACTGGCCAATGACGTGCTGCACTTCCTGTTTGTCTTCAGTGCTGATGGCCTGTTTGAGGTAGCCGCTGAGGTGTTGCAGAACGTTAGTGTGGGTACGGCGCGTGGCGCATTTTTTCAAGGCCGCCATCAGCTCGCTGAAATAGCGCGGGCCGATGACTTCAGGGGCGGTGCGGCCCATGTTGCCGAGCAGGTTTCCCAGGGTTTTGTATTGCACCGGGTTGTGGGCCATTAACAGGTATTTGTAGCGCGAGTGAAAATCCGTGAGGCCGCGCCGGGTCAGGCCGGTTTGCAGCAACTGCTGCCAGGCGCTGTAGGCGAATACGCGAGTAAGGAAGTTTTCCCGCAGCACCGGATCGTTGAGCCGACCTTCTTCCTCCACCGGCAAATCGGGATGCAGCGCGCAGAAGGTCCGGGCGTAAATGCCACGGCTACCGCCGTCCACCGGCGCGCCGTTGGCGCGGTAGACCTTGACCCGCTCCAGACCGCACGAAGGGGATTTCTGCATGAAGATATAGCCGCAGATGTCGCCCAGATCCAGCGCCATTTTCTGGGCATACTCGGCCAACGGCCGGGTGACGTTGTTTTCAGGGTTGACGGTGCCGACCGCCTGCGGATGTTCTGGGTTGCCGACCAGGCGGATCGGTTCGCGAGGGATACCCAGGCCGATGGCGATTTCCGGGCACACCGGGATGAAATCGAAATAATCAGAAAGGATGTGGCTGCACAGCCGTGACGTCTTGTGCCCGCCGTTGTAGCGCACCTCGGCCCCCATCAGGCAGGCGCTGATGGCGATTTTGGGTGGGGTCGCTGATTGTGCAGGCATCGGAGCACCTCGAATCCAGACCTGTACGGATTATTAAATCTGTACAACATCCGTTCAGCATAGATTCAAGGGTGTACAAGTCAATTTTTTTGTATAGGTTTTTTCAGGGCTGCTGTCCATGTCGACAGCAGCAATGTGCTCGAATCGAGGCGGTTCACTGCAGGTGTTCGTGCAGACGGCGGGCCGCTTCCTGGCCACTGAGCCAGGCGCCTTCGACACGGCCGGACAGGCACCAGTCGCCGCATACATACAAGCCCAGGTCAGCATCAGCCAGGGCACCCCACTCATGGCTGCTGGCCGGACGGGCGTAAAGCCAGCGGTGAGCGAGGCTGAAAGTCGGTGCAGGCATGGCGTCGTGCAGCAGTTCGGCAAAGGCACCATGCAATTGCTCGATCACCGCTTCCTTGGACAGATCGATATGCTGCCGGCTCCAAGCGCTGGTGGCGTGCAGCACCCACGTGTCGAGGGTATTGTCGCGTCCCGGTTTGCTACGGTTGCGCGCCAGCCAATCGAGGGGGCTGTCCTGCACGAAGCAGCCTTCGATCGGGGTATCCAGTGGTGTGTCGAAAGCCAGGGCGACCGCCCAGGTCGGCTCCATTTTTACCCCGGCGGCGGCCCCCGCGAGTTTCGGCGCGGCGGGCAGCAGCGCGGTTGCCTGGGGGGCTGGCGTGGCAATCACCACATGACTGAACGGCCCGTGGGTGAAGCCTTCGGCGTCTTGCAGATGCCAGTGCTCTTCACCGCGATAGACCTCGGTGATCCGGCAGCTGAACTGCACTTCCAGGTCACCGAGCAGCGCACGGGTGATGGCGCTCATGCGCGGTGTGCCGACCCAGCGTGTCTGTTCGTCCGGCGAGGGTCTGAGCTGGCCGCCGTGGTAGGTATAGAGCTGCGGTGTCCACACGGCGACCCAACCGTTGGCTTGCCAGCGCTGGACTTCGGTGACGAAGCGACGGTCGCGGGCGGTGAAATATTGCGCGCCCATGTCCAGAGCACCCGCATCGCTGCGCTTGCTTGACATGCGTCCGCCACTGCCGCGGCTTTTATCGAACAGATGAACGACATGCCCGGCCTCCGTAAGGGCCTGGGCTGCTGAGAGTCCGGCGATGCCGGTGCCAATGATTGCGATAGGTACAGTCATAGGGGCCTCGTTTGCCTTTCTGTACAGACTACGCCGTGGTTCAAACCTGTACAATATTGTTTTTTGGTATAACTTTTAGCGTTCTCGTTCTGAGAGCTTGGCCTATTGTTAAACACAGAACCTGCCCGATACCAAAGATCCCTGCATATAAAAATAGACTAGTGATCTGGGTAAAACGCCACGCGAGGAAGATGTCATGCACATATTGCTGACCGGCGGTACTGGTTTGATAGGACGTCAGCTCTGCCGACACTGGTTGAGTCAGGGACATCACCTCACGGTCTGGAGTCGCACGCCCGCAAAAGTCGCCAAAATCTGCGGCACTCAGGTACGGGGAATCGCACGGCTTGAAGATTTTGGGCCAGAACCGGTGGATGCAATCATCAACCTTGCGGGGGCGCCGATCGCCGATCGGCTCTGGACCCACAAACGCAAAGCGCTGTTGTGGAGCAGCCGGATCACCCTGACCGAAACCCTGTTGGCCTGGCTCGAAAGTCGTGAGCAGAAACCACAGGTGCTGATCTCCGGCTCAGCGATCGGTTGGTACGGCGACGGCGGCGAGCGGGAGTTGACCGAGCAATCGCCACCGGTCATCGACGATTTCGCCAGCCAGTTGTGCATCGCCTGGGAAGAAACCGCGCAACGTGCCGAGGCCTTGGGCATTCGCGTGGTTCTCATCCGTACCGGGTTGGTGTTGTCCGCCGAGGGCGGCTTTTTGTCGCGGCTGTTGTTGCCGTTCAAACTGGGGTTGGGCGGGCCGATCGGCAACGGTCGGCAGTGGATGCCGTGGATTCATATCGAGGATCAAATCGCCCTGATTGATTTTCTTCTGCATCGCAATGGGGCCAGCGGTCCCTATAATGCCTGCGCGCCCAAGCCGGTGCGTAATCGCGAATTCGCTAAAACGTTGGGTGACGTGTTGCATCGTCCGGCGTTCATGCCGATGCCGACCCTCGTCTTGAAGGTCGCCCTGGGCGAATTGTCATTGTTGTTGCTGGGTGGCCAGAAGGCGATGCCGGCTCGCTTGCTGGAAGCGGGTTTCACTTTCCGGTTCACTGATTTGCGCGCGGCATTGGACGATCTGTCCGGCCGCCTCTGAAATAGGACGTTGCATGACCGATCACGCGTTGCTTCTGGTCAACCTGGGTTCACCTGCCTCCACCTCGGTGGCGGATGTGCGCAGTTACCTCAATCAATTTCTGATGGACCCGTACGTGATCGACCTGCCGTGGCCGGTGCGGCGTTTGCTGGTGTCGTTGATTCTGATCAAGCGCCCGGAACAATCGGCTCACGCTTACGCGTCGATCTGGTGGGAGGAGGGCTCGCCGCTGGTGGTGCTCAGCCGTCGCCTGCAACAGGCCATGACCCGGCAGTGGGCTCACGGGCCTGTTGAGCTGGCGATGCGGTACGGCGAACCGTCCATTGAGTCCGCGCTGGTGCGGCTGGCTGCCCAGGGGCATAAGAAAGTGACCCTGGCACCGCTCTATCCGCAATTCGCCGACAGCACTGTGACCACGGTGATCGAAGAAGCCAAGCGCGTGGTGCGCGATAAAAAGCTCGACGTGCAGTTCTCGGTTCTTCAGCCGTTTTACGATCAGCCGGAATACCTCGATGCGTTGGTGGCGAGTGTCAGGCCTTATCTGCAACAGGATTTCGATCATCTGCTGCTGAGCTTCCACGGTTTGCCGGAGCGTCACTTGAAAAAGCTCAATCCGGGGCACAGCTTCGAGGGTGGCGGCGATTGCTGCGCCGGTGCGCCACCGGAAGTGGTCGCGACCTGTTACCGCGGTCAGTGCCTGCGCACGGCCGCAGAGTTTGCCAAACGTGTGGGCATACCGGACGGCAAGTGGTCCGTATCGTTTCAGTCGCGTCTGGGCCGGGCCAAGTGGATAGAACCCTACACTGAAGCTCGCCTCGACGAGTTGGCCAAAAGCGGCGTGAAGAAAGTCCTGGTGATGTGCCCGGCGTTCGTTGCCGATTGCATCGAGACGCTGGAGGAAATCGGTGATCGTGGGAAGGAGCAATTCCGCGAGGCGGGAGGGGAGGAGTTGGTGCTGGTGCCTTGCCTCAACGATGAGCCGCTGTGGGCGCGGGCGTTGAGCACCTTGTGCGAAAGGGCGCCATTGGCGCTTTAAAAGCATCGTCGGAATGCCGCCCAGACCAAGCCTCGCTTGTATGCTGGTACTTGAAGGAGCGAGCGGTGCGGCGATCCGACTTGCCCGCGAAGGCATTCTTGAGGCCGCTTATAACAGCGGCTCATCCGCCTTCTTGTGCTTCCAGCTGTCATTGCCCGGCAGCAACAGGTTCAGTGCAATCGCCACCACCGCGCACAGCGCGATGCCTTTGAGGCCGAAATCGTTCTGGCCGGTACCGGTGCCGACCAGCATGCCGCCAATCCCGAACACCAGCGTCACCGAGACAATCACCAGGTTGCGTGCTTCGCCCAGGTCGATCTTGTGGCGGATCATAGTGTTCATGCCCACCGCGGCAATCGAACCGAACAACAGGCAGAGAATCCCGCCCATCACCGGCACCGGGATGCTTTGCAGCAGCGCGCCGAATTTGCCGATGAACGCCAGGCTGATTGCGAAGATCGCCGCCCAGGTCATGATTTTCGGGTTGTAGTTCTTGGTCAGCATCACCGCGCCAGTCACTTCGGCGTAAGTGGTGTTGGGTGGGCCGCCGAACAGACCGGCCGCGGTGGTGGCGATGCCGTCACCGAGCAGGGTGCGGTGCAGGCCGGGCTTTTTCAGGTAGTCGCGACCGGTCACGCTACCCACGGCAATCACGCCACCGATGTGCTCGATGGCCGGGGCCAGAGCCACCGGAACGATGAACAGAATCGCCTGCCAGTTGAATTCCGGCGCGGTGAAGTGTGGAATCGCGAACCACGGTGCCACGGCAATCTTCGCGGTATCGACCACGCCGAAATAAAACGCCATGGCAAAACCCACCAGCACACCGGAGATGATCGGCACCAGGCGGAAAATACCTCTGCCGAACACCGCGACGATCAGGGTGGTCAGCAGCGCCGGCATCGAAATCATCATCGCCGTCTGGTAATGAATCAGCTCAGTGCCGTCGCCCGCCTTGCCCATCGCCATGTTGGCGGCAATCGGCGCCATGGCCAGGCCGATGGAGATGATCACCGGGCCAATCACCACCGGAGGCAGCAAACGGTCGATAAACCCGGTGCCTTTGATCTTCACCGCAAGACCGAGGAAGGTGTAGACGAAACCGGCCGCCATCACACCGCCCATGGTCGCCGCCAGGCCGAACTGGCCCTTGGCGAGAATGATCGGGGTGATGAAGGCGAAGCTCGACGCCAGGAACACCGGCACCTGACGCCCGGTGACGATCTGGAACAGGATCGTCCCTAAACCTGCGGTGAACAGCGCCACGTTCGGGTCGAGGCCGGTAATCAGCGGCATCAACACCAGGGCGCCGAAGGCCACGAACAGCATCTGCGCGCCGGACAGAACCGTGCGCCAGAGCGGATCGTTGAACTCGTGCTGCATGGTCACGCGTCCTTCTGCTTGGTGCCGAAGATCTTGTCACCGGCATCGCCCAAGCCTGGGATGATGTAACCGTGTTCGTTCAGTTTCTGGTCAATGGAAGCGGTGTAGATGGTCACGTCCGGGTGAGCCTTCTCCACAGCGGCGATGCCTTCGGGAGCGGCCACCAGGACCATCGCACGGATGTCCTTGCAGCCAGCCTTTTTCAGCAAATCGATGGTGGCGACCATCGAGCCGCCGGTGGCGAGCATCGGGTCGATGATCATCGCCAGGCGCTCGTCGATTTCCGGCACCAGTTTTTCCAGGTAGGTGTGGGCTTCGAGGGTTTCCTCGTTACGGGCCACGCCCACGGCGCTGACTTTGGCGCCCGGGATCAGGCTCAGCACGCCTTCAAGCATGCCGATACCGGCACGCAGGATCGGCACCACAGTAATTTTCTTGCCGGCGATTTTCTCCACCGACACCGTGCCGCACCAGCCTTCGATGTCGTAGCTTTCCAGCGGCAGGTCTTTGGTGGCTTCATAGGTCAGCAGGGCGCCGACTTCCTGAGCGAGCTCACGGAAATTCTTCGTACTGATGTCGGCGCGGCGCATAAGGCCAAGTTTATGACGGATCAGCGGATGGCGGATCTCACGGATGGGCATGGGGAAAGGCTCCGGCGGCGGGCAAAAAAACCGGTCTAGATTAATCTATCCGAGGGTGTTGTCCTATAGACATACAGTACGTTAGTCCACAAACGCTTGATCTGGCCGTGCGGGATGCGTACCTTTGCCCGCTTTTCCGAATCTGTCCCTCCCCCTCAAACCCCTTGGAGAGCGCCATGTCCGCTGATCTCGAGCATATCCGTCAAATCATGCGAGAGGCTGACTGCCTGTACACCGAAGCTGAAGTCGAGGCGGCCATCGCCCGCGTCGGTGCACATATCAACGAACAACTGGCTGAAAGCAATCCGGTGGTGTTCTGTGTGATGAACGGCGGCCTGATTTTCGCCGGCAAGCTGCTCACCCATCTGCAATTCCCGCTGGAAGCGTCCTACCTGCACGCCACTCGCTATCGCAACGAAACCAGCGGCGGCGAGCTGTTCTGGAAAGCCAAGCCGGAAGTTTCGTTCATCGACCGTGACGTGCTGATCATTGACGACATCCTCGATGAAGGTCACACCCTGGGCGCGATCATCGATTTCTGCAAACACGCCGGCGCCCGCAAAGTGCACACCGCCGTGCTGATCGACAAGGACCATGACCGCAAGGCTCGCCCGGACCTGAAAGCCGATTTCGTCGGCCTGCCGTGCATTGACCGTTACATCTTCGGTTATGGCATGGACTACAAAGGCTACTGGCGTAACGCCAACGGGATTTTTGCCGTTAAAGGCCTGTAAGCAGGTTGACTGTCTGGGGACGGTTTTAGCCGCCAGACACGTTGATGCTTGAAGGCAGATCTCCCATCCGAATGCGTGCGCAGTTCGCTTGAACCGCGCGTTCAGTCCTGCCCGACGAGCCAGCGTTCGCTTTTGCGTCGAGCCTGTTCCAGGTTGTTCACGTAAGCCAACTGACGCTGTTCCCGATGGATGCCCGCGCGCCTGAGTTTCAGGCGCACGCGCGCAGCCGTCCCGACCAGAATCAGGCCGATGCCGTCGGTGCGGTAATCCCTGAGGATATTGTCGAAGGCTGCCAACGCCGTCATGTCCAGCATGGACACGGCACTCATCTCGACAATCACCACTTTGACCTCCGGGCTGAATTTGCGCAGTACGCCCAGGGCCTTTTCCGCCGCACCGAAAAACAACGGCCCGCGTATCGCATAGCAACGAACATGCTCCGGCAAATCCTGCAAGGCTTGATGGAACTCTCGAGGCAGTTCGGCGGTGTCCGTGAGGTCGCTCATGCGCTTGACGAATAACCCGGCGGCCAGCAACAGCCCAACGGCAACGGCCAGCACCATGTCGAACAGCACTGTCAGGCTCAGACAGGTCAGCAAGACCAACACATCGCTGCGTGGTGCAATGCGCAAGGTGTGCACGACATGCCGGGCCTCGCTCATGTTCCACGCCACCATCACAAGCAATGCCGCCAGCGCGGCCATCGGCAGGTAGCTGAACAGTGGGGCGAGGGCGAGTATCGCCAGCAGCACCACCGCGCTGTGGATAATTGCCGCCAATGGCGAAAACGCCCCGCTGCGTACGTTGGTGGCGCTGCGGGCAATCGCCGCGGTAGCGGTAATGCCGCCGAACAGCGGTGCGACCAGGTTACCAATGCCTTGACCCAGGAGTTCGGCGTTGGGGTCATGTTTGCTGCCCGTCATGCCATCGGCCACCACCGCACACAATAACGATTCGATGGCGCCGAGCATGGCAATGGCGAACGCTGGCGCCATTAATTGGCGGATCAGGTCGTAAGACAAATGCAGCGGCTGGCCGTTGGGCCCCGGCAGATTCCACGGCCAGTCGAAGCTCGGCAGAAACGGCGGAATACCGGGGTGGCTGACGCCATCGACGATATAGCTGAAGCGCTCGCCCAGCGTCGCAATCGGTAACCCGCCGCTTTCCAGCGCCAGCCCCAACATTGCGCCGACGGCCAGTGCCACCAGATGCCCCGGAACCCTTGGCACAAACCGCGGCCAGACGATCAGAACCACCAGGCACATAACACCGATGATCCCGTCCCCCAGACGGGCGCTGGGCAACGCCTGGAGCAGCGCACCTAATTGCTCGATGTAGTGTTCGGCATGCCCGGTGGTACTCAGGCCCAGCAAATCCTTCAATTGGAGGGTGGCGATGACAATACCGATCCCGGCGGTAAAGCCCAGAGTCACCGGATAAGGGATGTACTGAATCAGCCGTCCGGCCCGAATCAGCCCCAAGGCAATCAGGATGGCCCCGGCAAGCATGGTGCAAAGCAGCAGGCCACCCAGGCCATATTGTTGGGTGATCGGCAGCAGTATCACCACGAACGCGGCTGTCGGCCCGCTGACATTGAAGCGCGAGCCTCCCGTCAGGGCGATCAGCGGGGCCGCGATCAGCACCGTATATAAACCTTGTTGGGGCGCTACTCCCACCGCAATCGCCAGGGCCATGGCCAGGGGAATGGCGATAATCCCTACCGTCACCCCGGCACTGATGTCGCCACGCAAGCGTCTGAGGCTATAACCTGCACGCAGAGTTTGACGCCAGGCGGCGAATAACGGGGGGATGGAGAATGGCATAGGGACTCCACAGTAGACGGCACGCCGTCGAAATAGGGCTGAAGGCTCTTTCAGTATGCCCAGCCTTGTCTTCGAGAGTATTGATCTGGATCGGTTATTCGCCCGATTGATCATCGTGCTAGAGTGCTCGGCCTCGTCCCTGGAGCCTGTCATGAGTCTTTTGATCCGCAGCTGCGCCGCCCTGATGTTGGTCTTCAGCCTACCCCTGGCCGCCGCTCCGGCACCGATGCATGTGCAGTTTTTGCCCCCGGACGACTTGACTCTGCGTGAAGCGGAACCCGAGCAGCAACAACTGTTGCAGGTCACCGAGTATTCGGTGGTCCTCGGCAGCCAACGTCAGTCCAACCAACAACCGATCCCGGTCACCTCACCGTTGCTGATCCGCCTCAAGGGCAAACCCTTGAACAAGGGTGCGACCATCAGCCAGGTGCTGGTCAACTTCGATGGCGAAAGCAAAAGCCTGAAAAAGCCGATCTACGACAACAAAAGCAAAACCCTGACCCTCTATTACCCGCTGGCCCAGTACCGCGTGGTGATCGACTTGTTGCGCAACGACACGGTGTATTGCCAGTTTCTGAGTTACGCCAACGGCCATATCTGGGCCGATCTGCACACCGGTAGCGTTCGTCCGCGTTGAGCCCGGCATCAAGGCAGGGGTAAACTGCCCGCCCCGTGAACTGTCTGCGAGCTGGAGTCGGCAATGCGTAAAGATAAGAAGCAAGTGATTGGTGACGAGATCGGCGATGCGCAGATCAAACTGTTCCTCGATTTCGAGCCGGTCGACGCCACTTCACCGTCGCTGCACAAACTGATCAAGGCGTACCGCGGCCTGCGCATCGATGACTTCGAGCGTTTTCTGACGTTCTTTGTCGAAGCTGGCTACGATCTGGATGGCAAGGATGAGCACGGCAATAACTTTGTGGCCCTGATTCAGGATCAACGTAACGCGGCCGAGTACATCGAGTTGATCGAAAAGGCTCGCGGTTAACGTCAGSCACTGGAATTTGTGGCGAGGGAGCAAGCTCCTTCGCCACAAGATTGTTTCACCGCATATAAAAAAACGCCCCGCCCTCAATGAGGACGGGGCGTTTTTTATGCGGCTGAATCAAGCGTAGCTTTGGGTTTCGCTGCTTGCTTCAACCAGTTCCAGTGCGACGTTGTTCTGCGCATTGATCTTGCGATACAGCGCAGCGTCGGTTTCCAGGACTTTCTCCCGGGCCGGGAAGATTTCCGCCAGTTTGGCAGCCCACTCGCCCTTGGCCTTGTTCGGGAAGCACTTCTCGATCAATTCCAGCATGATCGACACGGTCACCGAGGCGCCTGGCGAGGCACCGAGCAGGGCGGCAAGGGAACCGTCCTTGGCCGCGACCAGTTCGGTACCGAATTGCAGAACGCCGCCTTTCTTCGGGTCTTTCTTGATGATCTGCACCCGTTGGCCGGCCACTTCCAGGCGCCAGTCTTCGGCTTTCGCTTCCGGGTAGAAGCGACGCAGGGACTCCAGGCGCTGCTCCATCGACTGCATCACTTCACTGACCAGGTACTTGGTCAGGTCCATGTTGTTTTTCGCCACGGCCAGCATTGGGCCGATATTGCCGGCGCGGACCGACATCGGCAGGTCCATGAACGAACCGTGCTTGAGGAACTTGGTGGTGAAACCGGCATAAGGTCCGAACAGCAGGGACTTCTTGCCATCGACCACACGGGTGTCCAGGTGCGGCACGGACATCGGTGGCGAACCGACCGCGGCCTGGCTGTAGACCTTGGCCTGGTGGTGCTTGACCACTTCCGGGTTGTCGCAACGCAGCCACTGGCCACTGATCGGGAAGCCGCCGAAGCCTTTGCTTTCTTCGATGCCCGACGCTTGCAGCAGCGGCAGTGCCGCGCCGCCGGCGCCGAGGAAGACGAATTTGGCGTCGACTTCACGGGTGTTGCCGCTGTTGACGTCCTTGATGCTGACGGTCCAGCCGCCATTGTTACGCTTCAGGCCGGTGACGCGCTTGCAGTATTTGACCTGGGCATCGGGTGCGCTGGTCAGGTGCTTGAGCAATTGGTTGGTCAGGGCGCCGAAGTTGACGTCGGTGCCGTTCATCACGCGGGTGGCGGCGAGGACTTCGTCAGCCGGACGGCCCGGCATCATCAGCGGCATCCACTCGGCCATCTTGGCTTTGTCTTCGGTGTATTCCATGTCCGAGAAGGCATGGTGCTTGCTCAGGGTCTTGAAGCGTTCCTTGAGGAAGGACACGCCGTTCTCACCCTGCACGAAGCTCAGGTGCGGCACCGGGCTGATGAACGATTTGCACGAACCGAAGGTGCCTTTCTTGGTCAGGTAGGACCAGAACTGCTTCGACACCTCGAACTGGGTGTTGATGTGCACGGCTTTCTTGATGTCGACGGTGCCGTCAGCGGCCTGCGGCGTGTAGTTCAGCTCACACAGCCCGGCGTGACCGGTACCGGCGTTGTTCCACGGATTGGAACTCTCCGCGGCACCGGAATCCATCAGCTCGACGACTTCCAGCTTGATCGCGGGGTCGAGCTCTTTAAGCAGTACAGCGAGGGTGGCACTCATGATGCCGGCCCCAACCAGTACTACGTCGACTGCTTCGTTATGCGCCATTTAACGCGTCTCCAAAATCTGCAGCACCAAATTGTCGGCATAGCTGCCAGGCGTTCCGGGGCGTGTCAGTGATGCCCCAGGTACCCATGGCCAGGATCGCCATGTCCGAATCTTCGCAATTTTTCGCAACTTCGACGGATGCATGCGGCCTGGCCTCAAGAGTCACATGAACTCATTTCGGCACGCGGCTGGCAATTCGACTTATGGTCGAGACATCCGTTTGTGCAACCAAATCCGTAGCGGACAGGCTTCAGGCTCCGGTGTTCGAGGAGTACTCGGTCCTGTGTCGTTGGGCTGTTGTAGACGCTAATGGTGCATATTCAGACGCAAAACTATTCATTTGCTCGCCACACTCTTGTGAAGTTGTGAAAACCCGTTTTTTTCACGCTCTTTTGAAGACGTGAACCTCAAAAAGGGCTGTCCCAGCCTGGCACCGCGCCCGGATGGATTGCCGCCATGGGATACATGGGCAGCAAAAACGGGCAAACAGCTCAGTGACCGAGCGTAATGACAGCTCTGCAGATTCGCGAAAAGTGGGGGTTTTGCTTGAGAAACAGCAAGCGCGCCAGCTTCACTCGATCTGTGTGGGCGGCTCTCTGTGGGCGGTTCGGGGTGTCAATACCGAGGCATTGACGATGCTGCGAGGCCCGATCAGGAGACGTCCTTATAATCGGGGGGAGATTGTAACGAAGAAACGCAGGGAAATGGTCGTGTTTAATGACTTTTATTAGGTGTCCGGTCAGGTGGTCAGCAGTTGCTGCGCGCGTGCACGTGGCGGGTGCTGGCTGACACGGGCGCTGGCGGGCAGGGGATGGTGCAGCCAGTTGAGGCGAATTTCTTCGATTTCGATCCAGCCATCGCCCATGGGCTGGAGGCTGCACTGCTTGAAGGCCTGGCAGTGGCCGTTGTGGTCGAGCAGGGCGAAACTGCGGTGCAGCGGGCGTGGCGCGAACATCGAAATGAGAAAACGCATGACAAAGCACCTTGTGGATAGCTGCCGTGAAGGTTGCCAGCGGGCGATGACGTACGCGTGTCCGGGCGGTGACAAAAGTGTGACAGGATCCGCGCTGTACCGGGTTTGTCAGAGATTTCAGTAATCATTGCGCGAAGCTAGTTCGCCGCAGTGGCGCACCGCTATACTGCAGGCACTGTTAGTGCCTGATTCTGGAGAGAAGAGCATGTTGCAACGCCTGTTGTTCGGTTTGATCACTGTGACCAGTTTGACCCTCGTCGGCTGCGCCCACAGCCCGCAACAACTGAGCCCGGAACCCAAGCTGACGGCTCAGCTGGCGCCGGTCGGCCATGGTCAGCCGGTGGTGGTGCGTGTGGTGGACGGTCGTCCGTCGCCAACCCTGGGGACCCGTGGCGGTCTGTACCCGGAGACCAGTGCGATCACGGTGCAGGGTGCGCAGATTCTGCCGAAGCTGCAGGCTCAGGCTGAAGCGGCCGTGCGCTTGCTGGGCTTCACGCCGACGGCCAATGCGCTGAATGCGCCGCAATTGACGGTGACCCTGGCCGAGCTGAAGTATCAGTCGCCCAAAGAAGGTTTGTATGTGACTGAGGCAACGATTGGCGCGACGTTCCGTTCGGATGTGCAGAATGCCAACCGTCGTTACAGCGGTCGCTACGGCGCGTCGCTGGATCAGCGTTTTGGCATGGCGCCGAATCAGGAAACCAATACCAAGCTGGTCAGTGATGTGCTGAGCGATGCGTTGACCCGCTTGTTCAAGGACCCGACGATTGGTCAGGTGCTTGCCGAGTAACGGTTTGCGGCTTGTTTAAAGAACCCGGTGTCAGTGATGGCGCCGGGTTTTTTTCTGCCTGCCGTTCCAGCAAGGGAAATCAAGCCGCTTGCGAATAGAAGTCCAGAACACTCACCCCGGTCAGCAAATCCGTCTCCGGCAAATCCGCATGTTGATGCCCGCCCAACGCGCAATACACCAGCCAATGCCGGTCTTGTACATTGAAGGCGAGGCTGCCGACTAAGGTTTGTTGTTCGTCGCTTTGGGCAATGAGGTAAAGGCGGTCCTGGTTTTCGGCGTGGAGCATGACGGGGTCCGTGTCGGTTTCGAGGGGCGACAGACTGGCGGATTCAGATGACGGCGCCGTGACACAGGACAATAATCGGCTAAATGGTTTCGTTATTTGTCGGAAAGGGGGGGCAGGTCAGGGCGCTTTCGGTAGAATCCGCGCCGTGGTCGTCGGTCCCGGCGTCTGTTACACCGGTTTGCCTGAGGTTTGTGATGTCGCTGCAATTGATTTCGCTCTTTACCGCTCATCCCGCCAAATTGATCAACCTGCTGGCCTTGCTGTTCGCCTGCCCGGGCGGCTGGTTGCTGCATGCCACCCGTCGTCGTGAACAGCGCGCGATGGCCAGTATCGAAGCCCAGCGCCAGAGCCGGCCCGACGAAGAGCCAACACTCGATTGGGCCACCTTGCGCATGAACCGGTTTTTCTATCGCTTCGGTTTTGCCTGCCTCGGGATGGCGTTGCTGGTGTCGTGGGTCAGCACCCGCGTCTGAGTCTCTAAGAAACAAAAGATCGCAGCCTTCGGCAGCTCCTACAGGGTGTACATCAATCCTCTGTAGGAGCTGCCGAAGGCTGCGATCTTTTGATCTAAAAACGTCGCTCGCTTAAAGCGGCAACCCGGCCTTGACCCGATACTGATTGCGCACCGGTGTCGCATATTGCAGCACCAGGAACGGACGATGTTCCTCAGGGCAAGCCTCCAGCCGACGCTGCCATTCTTCCTGAGCCTTGGCCAGTTCATCTGCCGCAAACAGCTCGGCCGCGTTCGGCACCTGCAATTGCGGGTCGGCGTCTTTCCACTGTGCATACGCCAGGTAATGCACTGGGAATAACCGGTAACCGCCCAAAATCTGCTTGTCCATTTCGATCGCCAATTGCTTGGTGTCTTCGAACAGTTCGGTGATCGGCGCGG
Organism: Pseudomonas sp. P1_A1; assembly: GCF_056406935.1. Classification (NCBI taxonomy): domain Bacteria; kingdom Pseudomonadati; phylum Pseudomonadota; class Gammaproteobacteria; order Pseudomonadales; family Pseudomonadaceae; genus Pseudomonas; species Pseudomonas sp. P1_A1. The sequence continues at coordinate 241,991 of NZ_JBFTZE010000009.1, forward strand.
CGAAGTTCACGTGGACCCGGCCTTTGTAACCGGTGATGCCCTTGGCGATGCTCACGTCATCCTCGCCCGGCGCCTTGGTGTAGGTGCCGGTGGTGGCGCGGATGTACAGCTCGCGGGCCTTGGCCTGGTCGCAGGGGTCGTACTCGTAGCTGATCGACACCGGGGTGAGGTTCAGCGAACGGATGACTTCGCCGAACGGCTCGTCCTTGCGGCTCATGTGGAACATCTTGAGGATCGCCGACTCGGTGCGGTCGTCGCCGTCCTTGGCCCGGCCTTCAGCCTGGGCGATCCAGATCGAGGCGCAATCGTTGCGGATCGAATGGTTGATGTAGGCCGACAACAATTGATACGCCGCCATTTTCTCGCGACGACCGGTGATTGAACGGTGCACGATGAAGCTCTTGTTCAGGCGCATCAGGTCGCTGACAAAAGGCTTCTGCAGCAGGTTGTCGCCAATGGCGATGCGTGGCGTCGGCAGGCCGGCGTGGTACACGGCGTAGTTGACGAAGGCCGGGTCCATCACGATGTCGCGGTGGTTGGCGATGAACAGGKAGGCACTGCCGGACTTGAATTGCTCCACGCCGGTGTAGGTCACCCCGTCCGTGGCGCGCTCGATGGTGTGGTCGACGTAAAACTCGACTTTGTCCTGCAACGTGGCCACCGACGTGACGTCGGCGAACTCACGGCGCAGCCGATGCGCTATAAGAGGTTTGAGCATCCAGCCGAACGCACCGGCAAAACGCGGGAAGCGGAAGTGGGTGAGGATATCTAGAAACGCCTTGTCGCCGAGCAGTCGTGCCAGCACCGCTGGTACTTCGCTGTCGTCGTAAGGTCGGATGGCATCGAATTCGCCCATCATGCTCTCTTGTTGGAAACGGCTAGGGTAAGTAAAGGTTTTGATCGAAAAACACCGGGGCACGGTCTGAAAAGGTAGCCAGACAAAAATAGCCCTGCAAATAGACCGGCGATTATACGCACAAGTCACCTGGGAGACCGCGATGCTGGAAACCGAGCGTTATGAATGCCCGTATTGTGGTGAAGAGTCCGACGCGGTTCTGGACTTGTCCGGTGGCGATCAGGAATATATCGAAGACTGTCCGGTCTGTTGTCGGCCGATCAGGTTTCATCTCGAAACCGATGGTTTGGAATGGATGCTTGAGGTTTACAGCGAAGACGAGTGAGGGGCACCCATGCAGCGCATCTACGAGCCGGAAAACCTGATGGAAGGCGAATTGCTGCTAAGCATGCTGGCCAGTGAAGGCATCGAGGCGCATCTAGTGGGCCGGGATTTGATCGGCGGTACCGGGGAATTGCCGATATTCGGCCTGCTGGGAGTATCGGTCGATAACGACCAGGCGCAATACGCGCGGGAGCTGATCGCCGCGTACAATGCCGCGCTGCCGCTGTCCGGCGATGAACCGGACAGCTTTCCCGGCACGCTGGTCTGTTAGGCTGACGTTCGTTTGATCAAGAGTCGTATTGCCCCATGTGTGGACGTTATGCCCTGTTTCGCTGGAACCCCGCCTTCGCGGCCCTGCCCGGATTTCCCGCCGATCAGCAGGCCCAGTGGAATATTTCTCCCAACGATTCGGTGTTGATGCTGCGTGCCGGTGCGGACGGGCAGCGTGAGTTGGCCCGCGCCCGCTGGGGCCTGACGCCGCCGTGGCTGACCGACCTGTCCCGCACGCCGGCCCATGCCCGTGCCGAAACCGTTGCCGAACAGCCGATGTTTCGCGAAGCCTTGCGCCTGCGCCGTTGTCTGCTGCCGGCCAATGGTTTTTACGAATGGCGCGGCACCACACGCAAACGTCCGTATTGGCTCACCCCGGGGGAGGGCTCGGCGCTGTTTTTCGCGGCGATCTGGGAGGCGTATCCGGTGCAGGAGCAGGTGTGGCTGAGCACGGCGGTGATCACCCAGCCTGCTTCGAGTCAGCGTCGGCCGTTGATTCTCGATGCGGCGGGGCAGGAGGCCTGGCTCAACCCTGAAACCCCCTTGCACGCCTTGCAGGCGCTGCTGGCCAGCGAACCTGCGCCATTGCGCGAGCGGGTGCTGGCGAACCTGGTGAATGATCCGAAGCTTAATGGGCCGGAATGTTTAACCCCGGGTTGAGCGCGTAATGATCGTTCCCAAGCGTGGGAACGATCATTGAACCCTACACCTTGAACTGATTGATCAACCGCCGCTGCTGTTCCGCCAACTTGGTCAAATCCGCACTCGCCGCGCTCGATTCATCCGCGCCACCGGCCACTTCATTGGCTACTTGTCCGATATTGATCACGTTGCGGTTGATGTCGTCGGCCACTGCGCTCTGTTCCTCGGCGGCGCTGGCGATCTGGGTGTTCATGTCGTTGATCACCGACACCGCTTGGGTAATGGTTTCCAGCGCTTGGGCCGCTTTCGCCGCGTGCTGCACGCTTTCGTCGGTGCGGTTCTGACTGTCTTCCATGACCCGCACCACATCGCGGGTGCCTTGTTGCAGTTGCTGGATCATGGTCTGGATTTCTTCCGTGGCCTTCTGGGTTTTCTGCGCCAGGTTGCGTACTTCATCGGCCACCACCGCAAAACCCCGGCCCTGTTCACCGGCCCGCGCCGCTTCGATGGCCGCGTTCAAGGCCAGCAGGTTGGTCTGCTCGGCGATGCCGCGAATGGCCGTAAGGATTGCGTTGATGTTTTCGCTGTCCTTGGCCAGGGTCTGCACCACGCCTACGGCCTTGCCAATTTCCACCGCCAGAACACCAATCGAATTCGACGTATCCCGCACGATTTGCATGCCCTGCGCCGCCGCCTGATCCGCATGGCTGGCAGCTTGCGCGGCCTGGGTGGCGTTGCGCGCCACATCCTGGGCGGTGGCGGTCATTTCGTGTACGGCGGTGGCGACCTGATCGATCTCGGCCATTTGTTTGTGCACACCGATGTTGGTGCGAATGGCGATGTCGGCGGTGTGTTCCGACGAATCGCTGACGCTCTGCACCGATGTCACCACTTGAGTAATCATCGCCTGCAACTTGGCCAGGAAGGTGTTGAAACCCTTGGCGATCGAGCCCAGTTCGTCGCTGCGGTCGCTGGTCAGGCGGCGGGTCAGGTCGCCTTCACCCTGGGCGATGTCATCGAGCATGGTCACCATCTGCTTCAGCGGCCGGGCAATGCCGTGGCCCACCAGCCAGATCACCAACAAACCAATGCCGGCGATCAGCAGGCCGACCATGGCCATGCCAAAGGTGTCGGACTTGCGCTGTGCGTCCAGGTCACTCTGAAGTTTTTGCAGGTCGGCCATCACCGCGTTCAGTGGCAGTTGCAGCATCAAGGTCCAGCGGGCGTCGGTCTGGCCGATGCCGAAGGGCAGGTACAACTCGATCCGGCCCTGGGCCTTGTCGACGGTGTAAGTCACTTCGCCGCGCTTGAGATTGGCCATGTTGGCAATCTGCTTGCTGTCGAGGATGTCGCTGACCTTTTCGCCGAATTTGCTCGGGTCTTTGGTGTAGGCGACGATCCGGCCATTACCGCCGATCAGGGCCATTTCCCCGGCGCCGCTGTACAGTTTCTGATTCGCCCCCAGGAGCATTTCCTGGATGAAGTTCACCGACAGGTCGGCGCCGACGATGCCCTGGAACGCGCCGTTGAGCATGATCGGTTCAATGAAGGAGGCGAGCATGACGATCTTGTCGCCCACCTTGTAGGGTGCCGGATCGATCACGCAGGCTTTTTTGGTTTCCTTGGAGCACAGGTAGTACTCGCTGGCGCGCACACCGGTGGACAAGGTTTTCTGGTCGTCGACGTCGACCAGTTTGTCCAGGCCCAGGCTGCCGTCTTCGTTACGGAACCACCATGGCAGGAAGCGCCCGTTGCTGGCGTCGATGCCGGCCACTTTGGTGTCGACGTAGGCCGCATCGTTGTGGTCGAGGGCGTTTTTTTCCCACCCAATGTAGGTGCCGAGAATTTTCGGGTTCCGGGCGACGTTTTCCTTGATCAGGCTGATCAGTTGCTCACGGCTCAGGCTCAGTTGCGGCTGGCCATCGGCGCCCGGTGTGCCGATCAATGCGTTGACCCGCACCAGACCGCCGGCAATCAGCAGCGGCGCTTCGAGTTCGCGCTGGATCTGGCTGACCTGGGTTTGCGCCAGCGACGTCAGGCGCTGTTCGATGACTTGCTCAAACTGCGCCTGAGTCCGTTGCTGGACCATGTCTTGGGTCCGGGCACCGGAAAACAGCGCGTACAGCACCAGGGCTGCGACAACGCTGAGCACAATGGCCCCGGCCAGGGCGGCAACGGAAAACTGGATTGACTTGAATTTCATGGGTGCTCCGCACGCAAGAGGACGTCTGCAGAGCTGTATCGGCAAGGAGCCGGAGGGGCATGAGCGCGGAGTGGCGAATTGACTGTTTTGGAGTGCTGGATGTCGTAAATGAGTCATTGCTGAGCGTGATCGGTCGGGGCGGGCGCTGTTGTGTGAATTTTTTCCTACGGTGATCGGAGCTTTGTCTGAAATGTGCGTGTTACACGTCTGTTGTATCTGGCGCCGATACAAATCCCCACCTAGGATACGCGGCATGTTTCCAGGGAGCTTTTTGATGAATAAGACATTGGTTTTGTGTGCACTGAGCGCGGGTCTGCTGCTCACCGGTTGTCAGTCGGTCAACACCACCAGCGGCGGTGCCGTGGGCGTGGAGCGCAAGCAATACATGTTCAGCATGTTGTCGACCTCTGAGGTCAATCAGATGTACGCCCAGTCGTATCAAAAGACCGTCGGGGAGGCGAGTAGCAAAGGCGTGCTGGACAAATCCAGTAACGATGCCAAGCGCGTCCAGGCGATCTCCAATCGCCTGATTGCCCAGGCGCCGGTGTTCCGTCCGGATTCGGCCCAGTGGCAATGGGAAGTGAACCTGATCAAGAGCGACGAGCTGAATGCCTCCTGTGGGCCCGGCGGCAAGATCATTTTCTACTCCGGGCTGATCGACACCCTGCAACTCACCGACGACGAAATCGCCGCCATCATCGGCCATGAAATCGCTCACGCCCTGCGCGAGCACGGTCGCGAAGCGATGTCCAAGGCCTACGGTATCGAAATGGCCAAGCAGGGTGCTGGTGCGTTGTTCGGTCTGGGCGAGGGCGGCCTGGCTCTGGCGGATACCGTGGCGAAATACGGCATGACCTTGCCCAACAGTCGCGAAAACGAAAACGAAGCGGACCTGATCGGCCTCGAACTGGCCGCCCGCGCCGGTTACAACCCGAACGCCGCGATCACCCTGTGGAACAAAATGAGCAAAGCCTCGGAAGGCGCACCGCCGGAGTTCTTGAGCACCCACCCGGCGTCGGCCAGTCGGATTGCGTCGTTGCAGGCGGCGATTCCGAAAGTCATGCCGTTGTACGAGAAAGCCAGGAAATCTTGAGTAAGTGATCGTTCCCACGCTCTGCGTGGGAATGCCGCCATGGGCGCTCCGAGTCCGCTTTAACGTCGTGACGCGGAGCGTCACCGGATGCATTCCCACGCAGAGCGTGGGAATGATCGGGTTGTCGTCTCAAACCCAGCCACTGCTCTGCATCGCCTTGTACACCGCGACAATCGCCAGGATAAAGAACGCCGACGCCGCCAGGCGACGGATCAAAGTCAGAGGCAGTTTTTCCGCCGCAAAGTTACCCGCCAGTACCACCGGCACGTTGGCAATCAACATCCCGGCGGTGGTGCCGAGGATCACCAGCCACAGATCCGGGTATTGCGCGGCGAGCATCACGGTTGCGACCTGGGTCTTGTCGCCCATCTCCGCGAGGAAGAACGCAATCAGCGTGGTCAGGAACGGCCCGAACTTGCGGGCAGTGCTGGCTTCGTCCTCGTCCATTTTATCCGGCACCAGGGTCCACAACGCGGTGGCGGCGAAGCTCGCGGCGAGGATCCAGTGAAGTGTCGCATTCGAGAAGAAACTGCCGAACCAGGCGCCTACCGCACCCGCCGCCGCGTGGTTGGCCAGGGTCGCGGCGACGATGCCGGCGATGATCGGCCAGGGTTTGCGAAAGCGAGCGGCTAGAATGAGTGCGAGCAGTTGCGTCTTGTCGCCGATTTCGGCCAAGGCAACGATTGCGGTGGGAACGAGTAGAGAGTCCAGCATCATCAGGGTTTTCCTAAGGGGCGGGTCGACACGGCTATGACACGTACAGCCTTCCCGCCCCGGGTAAGGTGTTCGTGTCATAGGTCTTGTCAAACCCTGCGATCCGTCTGATGCGGACGCGTGGGTCGCATACGCCATGGTCTGAGGACCAAGTATGTTGACGTATGCCGGACGAGCATGGCGCTCGTGGGAGACTACTCCCCTAGGACGGAGCGGATTCTGCCTAGGCAAATCCGATTGGGCAAGCCCTCTTTTGCAAAAGCGTTTTCAGCCACGCTTGGCCCGGTAGATTCTAAAACCCTGTCCTTCAGCCTTGATTGCACACACGCCCAAATGCTCTTCGATCAGCGGCTGATACTTCAGGAAGCTGTTCGCAACCAACCGCAGTTCGCCGCCATTTTTCAGATGTTTAGCTGCTTTTCGCAGCAAGTTCTCTGTGGCGAAGTAGTCGGTGTGTACGCCGACATGGAACGGTGGATTACTCAGAATCGCGCTCAAGCCCATGGGCGCTGCGTCGATGCCGTCGCCGGTCAACACTTCCGCTTCCAGACCGTTGGCGGCCAGGGTCAGGCGACTGCTGGCGGCGGCAAACGCGTCGACATCGAGCAGGGTGACCTGATTGTGCGGGTAACGCCGCTTGACCACTGCCCCCAGCACACCTGCACCGCAACCGAAGTCCAGTAGATGGCCGCTGGGCAGTTTGTCCAGATGCTCCAGCAACAGGGCGCTGCCGCGATCCAGTCGACCGTGGCTGAACACGCCCGGCAGGCTGATGACTTTCAACGGCCCTTCGGCCAAGGGCAGTTCATAGGTCTGGGCCAGGCTTTCCAGCGACTTGGCTTCTGGCGCATGGGCCACGGTGACCTGCCAGAGCTGGCAATGCCGTGCGCTGTCGAGCTTGCGTGGTTTGCCGAAGGGGTTCAGTTGCTTGGCTGCGCCTTCGATGCCGCTGCGTTTTTCGCCGACCAGATACAACTCACGCCCGGCCAGACGAGAGGCGAGGGCGTTGAGGATATAGTCGGTCAGGTCCTTGGACTTGGGCAGAAACACCACGGCGCTGTCGAATTCGCGCTCGGGCGCATTCACGCCAAAATGGCTGCGCTCGGCGAAACGGGCGTCCAGTGCTGCTTGATCGCCGGCGTGCCAGCACCAGCCGTGGGCATCGGGCAAGCGCCCCAGCAAGTCGTCGGCGGGCAAGCCGGCCAGCAGCACCGAACCCTGGAACAACTCGGCCTGACGAAGCAGTACTTCACTGCGCGGATCCATACTCTGCTCCTTGAAAAAAAGTGCCGCAGTTTATCAACTGACGACCCGCAGCGCTTTACCGCTGAAATAAGCCTGAGCGTTTTCCGTCAACTGGCCAACGATTCGTTGCCGCGCCTCGCGGCTGCCCCAGGCGTTGTGCGGGGTGACGATCAGCCGTGGAATGTCCCGGGCCAGCAGCGGATTGCCCGCAGTCGGTGGTTCGACACTCAACACGTCGGTGGCCGCGCCGCCCAAGTGGCCGTTGCGCAGGGCGTCGGCCAATGCTTGTTCGTCGATCAAGCCACCGCGCGCGGTGTTGACCACGAAAGCACCGGGCTTCATCGAGCCCAGTTCACGGGCACCGATGAAGTGTCGGGTGTGTTCGTTGAGCGGGCAATGCAGGGTCAGGGCGTCGATTTGCGGCAGCAGTTCATCCAGCGGCAAGCGATCCGGGCGGGCAGGGCGGCCCGGAATCTGCCCCAGCAAGACGCGCATGCCGAACGCTTCAGCCAGCCGCGCGACGGCACCGCCCAATTCACCGTGGCCGAGCAAACCGAGGGTTTTGCCTTCGAGTTCGATGATCGGGTAATCCAGCAGGCAGAACTGTTTCGCCTGTTGCCAGCGCCCTTCGGCGACGGCTTTTTGATAGTCGGCCAGGCGCGTCGCCAGGTTCAGTAACAACATGATCGTGTGCTGAGCCACCGACGGCGTGCCGTAGCCCTGGCAATTGCAAACAGTGATTCCGTGGGTGCGGGCGGCGGCCAGGTCGACGTTGTTGGTGCCGGTGGCTGTGATCAGGATCAGCTTCAACTCGGGGCTGGCCGCCATGGCCGCCGCATCGATCAGGATTTTATTGGTGATGGCGACGGTGGCGCCTTTGAGGCGTTCGATCACCTGCGCAGGCGTGGTCTGGGCGAATAGCTGCAAGTCGCTGAAGCACTCGAGTAGTGGGCTGAGGTCGAGATCGCCGAGGTCCAGGGACGGATGGTCGAGGAAAACGGCGCGGCGAGAGTTCGTCATCAACTGTACCTTTTGTGCGTTGAACTGAAGGCGTAATCTGCCGAGCCTACCAGATGAAACACGCAGTTACGCTTGGCCAAAGGGAGCCCCCATGTACTGGACAGAATTCTTGACCGTTGCGCTGATTCACCTGCTGGCTGTTGCAAGCCCCGGCCCGGATTTCGCCGTGGTGGTGCGAGAGAGCGTGACTCACGGTCGCCGTGCCGGGACCTGGACGGCGCTGGGCGTCGGTTCGGCGATTTTCCTGCACGTCGGTTATTCACTGCTGGGGATCGGGCTGATCGTGTCTCAGTCGATCGTGCTGTTCAACGCCTTGAAATGGGCCGCTGCCGCGTACCTGCTGTACATCGGCTACAAAGCCCTGCGCGCGCAACCGGCCAAACCTGCGGCTGACGACCTGCACCAGGAAGCGGGTGAGCGCACCGCGCGGGGCGCCTTCACTGCGGGGTTCGTGACCAATGGCCTGAACCCGAAGGCCACGCTGTTTTTCCTGTCGCTGTTCACCGTGGTGATCAACCCGCACACGCCGCTGGCGGTACAGGCCGGTTACGGGGTCTATCTGGCGGCGGCAACGGCTATCTGGTTTTGCCTGGTGGCGATGCTGTTCAGTCAACAACGCGTGCGCGCCGGCTTCGCCCGCATGGGCCACTGGTTCGACCGGACGATGGGCGCGGTGCTGATTGCCATCGGCGTGAAACTCGCGTTCACCGAGATGCATTGATCGCGCTGAGTGTCTACGGGGGATTGAGTTCGCTCAATTTGTTCAGCGCGTTCAGGTATTCCCGAGGGTTTTCCCCGAGCAAACGGCGAAACATTGCGCTGAACGCTCGAGCACTGCCGTAGCCCAGGTCGCGCGCCACGCTCTGCACGCTTTCCCCGGCGAGCAGACGCGGCAGGGCTTCCATCAGGCGCAGTTGCTGGCGCCAGGCATTGAAATTCATCTTCAGTTGCTGCTGGAACAGCCGCGCCAAGGTTCGAGAACTGGCGCCGACCTGCTGTGCCCAGTCTTCCAGGGTGTTGGAGTGATTCGGTGCGCGCAGCAGCGCCATGCAGATGCCCTGCAGGCGTCGGTCCTCGGGCATTGGAATGTGTAGCGGAAGGTTTTCCAGGCTGGCGATCTCTTCCAGCATCAGCTTCTGAATCAATGAGTTTTCCGCGTGTCGCGGACCTTGCACCGCGCGCAGGATCAGCTCGCGCAGCAGCGGCGTGACGGCCAGCACACAGCACTGTTGCAGCGTTGGCGGCGACAGTTCGGGGGCAATGAACAGCGAACGCATGCGCACCTCGCCCGACATGAAAATTTCATGCGCCACCAATGGCGGAATCCACACGGCTCGGGTTGGTGGAATGACCCAGGCACCTTGCGCAGTGACCACTCGCATGGTGCCGCAAACGGCGTACAGCAACTGAGCTTCGCGGTGTTGATGCAGTTCCTGGTGAGCACCGTCCACGTAATCTCGCGGATAGGCGCTGACCGGCCCGTGCAGGAAATGGCTGATTAACATGTCAGATCCAATGACTTTGTTGTCAGGCTTACTCTTTTTCGCCAACTTAGCATAAGCCGCTCACTACAACGTAAGCGTGCCGCGATGAACCAGTCCAGAAATGTCCTCCGCTATATCAACGCAGCTCATGTGATCGATCACATGTTCATGCTGATTTTTCCCGCCGCCGTTCTCGGCATGACCCAGGCCTTCGCACTGGACTACGCTGCGCTGATCGGCCTGTCTCTCGGTGGCTTTATTGCCTTTGGCGCCTGTTCGCTGCCGGCTGGCTGGCTGGGGGATCGCTGGAGCCGACGGAAAATGATGCTGGTGTTTTTTTTCGGCGTTGGCGCTTCGGCGATCTTTACCGGCGTGAGCAGCAGCGCACCGATGCTGGTACTCGGCCTGACGCTGATCGGTATTTTCGCCGCGATCTATCACCCGGTGGGCACCGCGATGCTGGTGGCTTACGCGCACAACCGGGGCCGCGAAATCGGTATCAACGGCATGTGGGGCAATCTTGGCGTGGCGTTTTCGGCGCTGATCACTGGGTTGCTGGTGGCGCAACTCGGCTGGCGTTCGGCATTCGTTTTGCCTGGCGTGGTAGCGATTGGGCTGGGCATCGGTTTCGCGTTTCAGGTGCGCGAAGAACCGATCCCCAAGCGTGCGCACACACCGCTCAAAGATGCGGCCGGTCAGAGGATTTCCATGGTCATGGTGTTCGGCGTACTGGCCTTGGCCACCGCGACCGGCGGTGTGGTGTTCAACGCCACGACCATGACCTATCCGAAATTGTTTCAGGAACGCCTGCACGATTTGTTTACTTCACCGCAAATCCTTGGCGTCGTGGTCAGCCTGGCGTATGCCTTCGGCGCCGTGGCGCAGTTGAGCATCGGCCGGGTCTTGCATCGTTTCAGTCTGAAATGGCCGTTTATGGTGTTGACGCTGTGCCAGGCGCCACTGTTGTTCGGGTTGGCCTATGTCGACGGCTGGGCCGTGATCGTGCTGGGTGCGGCGTTCATGTTCGTGGTGTTTGGCCAGGTCACGGTAAATGATGCGATGGTCGCCAACTTTGTCGCGCCGCAATGGCAATCCCGAGTCTTCGCGCTGCGTTACTGTTTATCGTTCGGTGCCAGTGCTACCGCGATTCCGCTGATTTCGTTCGTCGAACCGCGCCAAGGTTTTGTAGGCCTTTACCTGATATTGGCGGGTTTTGCGGCGTTGACCTTCGTGGCTGCAATGGTTTTCCCCCGGACACCAGCCGAGGCTGCCGTAGGAAAAATGGCGTAACAGCTGACGAATTCTCGCAAGTGCTGGCGCAAAGCTAGCATTTGTACGGCTCTGCAAATCATACCTTTGGCTGATTTGACTGGCGTTCAAGGCCTCTAGAGTGCTTAGCTTTAGCAGCCAAGACTGTGCAGTCAAAAAGGGACTCTTATGTTGCAGACTCGCGTTATTCCTCCAGCCGAGGGCGCTTACCAGTATCCGCTGTTGATTAAACGGCTGCTGATGTCCGGCGCCCGTTACGAAAAAACTCGCGAAATCATCTACCGCGATCAGTTGCGCTACAGCTATCCGACCCTGATCGAGCGGGTTGCGCGGCTGGCCAATGTGCTGACAGAGGCCGGCGTGAAGGCCGGGGATACCGTGGCGGTAATGGACTGGGACAGCCATCGCTACCTGGAATGCATGTTCGCCATCCCGATGATCGGCGCGGTGATCCACACCATTAACGTGCGGCTGTCGCCAGAACAGATTCTCTACACCATGAACCACGCCGAGGACCGCTTTGTGCTGGTCAACAGCGAGTTCGTCGGTTTGTACAAGGCGATTGCCGGGCACCTGACCACGGTGGAGAAAACCCTGCTGCTGACCGACTTGCCGGAAAAGACTGCCGAGTTGCCGAACCTTGTCGGCGAGTACGAGCAACTGCTGGCCGCGGCGAGCCCGCAGTACGACTTCCAGGACTTCGACGAAAACTCGGTGGCCACCACGTTCTACACCACCGGCACCACCGGTAACCCCAAAGGCGTGTATTTCACCCATCGGCAACTGGTGCTGCATACCATGGGCGTGTCGACCATCATGGGCGCCATCGACAGCGTGCGGTTGTTGGGCACCAACGACGTGTACATGCCGATCACCCCGATGTTCCATGTGCACGCCTGGGGCTTGCCGTATGTGGCGACCATGCTCGGGCTCAAGCAGGTTTATCCGGGCCGTTACGACCCCGAGTATCTGGTGGAGCTGTGGCGCAAGGAGAAGGTGAGCTTTTCCCACTGTGTGCCGACCATTCTGCAAATGATCCTCAATGCCAAAGCGGCGCAAAACGTCGATTTCGGTGGCTGGAAAATCGTCATCGGCGGCAGTGCGCTCAATCATGCGCTGTACGACGCCGCCAAGGCCAAGGGCATCCAATTGACCGCCGCTTATGGCATGTCGGAGACCGGGCCATTGGTATCCTGCGCCCACCTCAACGATGAGCTGATGGCCGGCACCGAAGACGAACGCACCACCTACCGGATCAAGGCTGGTGTGCCGGGGCCGTTGGTTGAGGCGGCAATCGTCGACACCGAGGGCAACTTCCTGCCTGCCGATGGTGAAACCCAGGGCGAATTGGTGCTGCGTGCGCCGTGGCTCACCGAGGGTTACTTCAACGAGCCGCAAAAAGGCGCCGAGCTCTGGGCCGGGGGCTGGTTGCACACCGGCGACGTGGCAACTCTGGACAGCATGGGCGTGATCGACATCCGTGACCGGATCAAGGATGTGATCAAGACCGGTGGCGAGTGGATCTCTTCCCTGGACCTGGAAGACCTGATCAGTCGCCACCCTGCGGTACGCGAGGTAGCAGTGGTGGGCATCGCCGATCCGCAGTGGGGCGAGCGCCCGTTTGCGCTGCTGGTGGTTCGCGAAGGGCATCAGATCGGGGCCAGGGAACTCAAGGAGCACCTCAAGCCGTACGTTGAACAGGGGCACCTGAGCAAGTGGGCTATCCCGAGTCAGATCGCCATTGTTACTGAAATTCCCAAGACCAGCGTCGGCAAACTCGACAAGAAGCGTATCCGCGTCGACATCACCGAATGGCAGGCCAACAACAGCACCTTCCTCTCGACGCTTTAAGCGTCATCTGGCGTGCCCGAAAGGGCACGCCAGAGCCACCAAGCAAGCGCTTGGCTTGTGAAATCCGAATTTTCAGCCATCCTTGCCGTGCCGACATGTGTCGGACTGGCGAAAGGACTGTTCCAGAGTGGCCGGCAGCGCAAATCACACTTTAGAGGGATCAAGCACTACTACCTGCTGGCTATAGTCCGCTCAAGGATTTTTAAGAACGGAGCTCACGCAATAAACGGGGGCGATGCAACTTTGGAGTGACTTCGGACCGCTTGGCTTCCGGTTACCCACAGCGTTTTTAAAAGTACTAAGCCATAACAATAATGCACATGGAGTAGCGTCGATGACATCAGTAAACCAGTTCTGGCGCCGGGCGAAACTGCCCCTGGCGGTCAGTCTCGCCTCTTCGCTCGCCGGGCCCGCATTCGGCGTCAGTTTCAACGTTGGTGAAATCGAAGGCCAATTCGACTCATCCCTGTCGATCGGAGCCAGTTGGTCTACTCAGAGTCCCAACAAAAACCTCATCGGCGTCAATAACGGGGGCCACGGCCTGTCCCAGACGTCCGATGACGGTCACGCCAACTTCAAGAGCGGCGAAACCTTCTCGAAAATCTTCAAGGGCATCCATGACCTTGAATTGAAATACGGCGACACCGGCGTCTTCGTCCGGGGCAAATACTGGTACGACTTCGAACTCAAGGATGAAAGCCGCGAATTCAAGGACATCAGCGACAGCAACCGCAAGGAAGGCGCCAAGTCCTCCGGCGGCGAGATCCTCGACGCCTTCGTCTACCACAACTACTCCATCGCCGATCAGCCGGGGTCCGTGCGCCTGGGCAAGCAGGTTGTGAGCTGGGGTGAAAGTACCTTCATCGGCGGCGGCATCAACTCGATCAACCCGATCGATGTCTCTGCGTTCCGTCGTCCTGGCGCCGAGGTCAAGGAAGGTCTGATCCCGGTCAACATGTTCTACGTGTCCCAGAGCCTCACTGACACGCTGTCGGCAGAAGCCTTCTATCAACTGGAATGGGACCAGACCGTCGTCGATAACTGCGGCACCTTTTTCTCCCAGCCCGACATCATTGCCGACGGTTGCGACAACAACCTGCGAGTGCTGAACAAGCGCTCGACCATCCCGGGCGCCGCTTTGCCCACATTGGCCAGGCTGGGCGTCGACGTCAACGAAGAAGGTGTGCTGGTGCGCCGTGGCGGGGATCGCGATGCTCGGGACAGCGGCCAGTGGGGGGCGTCCCTCAAATACATGTTCGAGCCGCTGGACACCGAGTTCGGTGCCTACTTCATGAACTACCACAGCCGTGCGCCGATCTTCAGCGCTACGGGGGCTCCAGCATCGGCCTATGCGCGGGCAGCGGCCTTGCCGGGGGCGCTTCGGGCTTTGGCGCCGTTGGTGGTCGCGGGAAACTCGAACTATTTTGTCGAGTACCCGGAAGACATCCGCCTCTATGGCTTGAGCTTCTCCACCACTCTGCCCACCGGCACGGCATGGAGCGGCGAGATCAGCTACCGTCCGAACGCGCCGGTGCAGCTCAACTCCACCGATATTCTGTTCGCCGGCGTGCGTCCATTGGGCGGCGCTCTGACCAATGCTTCGCTGCTTAATGGTGTGCCGGGTCAGGACTTGCACGGCTATCGCCGCAAGGAAATCACCCAGTTCCAGACCACCCTGACGCACTTCTTCGATCAGGTCATGGGCGCCAATCGTCTGACCCTGGTGGGCGAAGTGGGCGTGACCCATGTGGGCGGCCTGGAAAGCAGCTCTGATGTCCGTTATGGCCGTGACCCGGTCTACGGGCCTGGCGAACTGCCGTCCACCGGTGGTCTCGATACCTGCTCGGCGATCCTCAACACCAGCACCATCAACGGTGCCGGCGCAGGTGCTGCCACCAACAACCGCAGCCGCAATTGCAACGACGACGGCTTCACTACGGCCACTTCGTGGGGTTATCGCGCCCGGGCCATTTGGGAATACCCCGACGTATTCGCCGGTGTGAACCTCAAGCCGAACGTGGCCTGGTCCCACGACGTGAGCGGTTACTCGCCCGGCCCTGGCGGCAACTTCGAGGAAGGTCGTAAAGCGGTAAGCCTGGGGCTGGATGCCGAATACCAGAACACCTACACCGCGAGCCTGGCGTACACCAACTTCTTCGACGGCAAGTACACCACCGTAGATGACCGCGACTTCGTTGCGCTCAGCTTCGGCGTGAACTTCTAAGCACTGCATTTTCAGGACGAACACATTTATGAAAATAACAAAGAGTCTGTTCCACGTTAGTGTTCTGGGGCTTTCGCTGCTGGCGACCAGTGTCATGGCGGCGGTCCCTGCGGCCGAAGCGGACAAGCTGGGCAAGAGCCTGACCCCGATGGGGGCCGAGATGGCAGGCAACGCCGACGGCTCGATCCCGGCCTGGAAACCGATGCCGAAAAACGCCGGTAGCGTGGACAGCAAGGGTTTTCTGTCTGATCCGTTCGCGAGTGAAAAACCGCTGTTCACCATCACCGCGCAGAACGTCGACCAGTACAAGGACAAGCTTGCGCCGGGCCAGTACGCGATGTTCAAGCGCTACCCGGAAACCTTCAAGATGCCGGTCTACCCGTCCCATCGCGGCGCCACTGTGCCGGATGAGGTGTTTGCCTCCATCAAGAAGAACGCTACCAACACTAATCTGGTGTCCGGCGGCAACGGTCTGGAAAACTTCGAAACCGCGATCCCGTTCCCGATTCCGAAAAGCGGCGTTGAGGTGATCTGGAACCATATCACCCGTTATCGCGGCGGCAGTGTGACCCGTCTGATAACCCAGGCCACACCGCAGCCGAACGGCTCGTTCAGCCTGGTGTACTTCGAGGACCAGTTCGTGTTCCGCGACAGGATGAAGGATTTCGACCCGAAGAACCCGGGCAACATTCTGTTCTACTTCAAGCAGAAAGTGACCGCGCCGGCTCGTCTGGCCGGTGGCGTGCTGCTGGTGCACGAAACCCTCGACCAGGTGAAAGAGCCGCGTTCGGCGTGGGTCTACAACGCCGGGCAGCGCCGTGTGCGTCGTGCGCCGCAAGTGTCCTATGACGGACCGGGTACCGCTGCCGATGGCCTGCGTACCTCCGACAACCTGGACATGTACAACGGTGCGCCGGATCGCTATGACTGGAAGCTCGAAGGCAAGAAAGAGATGTACATCGCCTCCGACAGCTACAAGCTCGATTCGCCACAGCTGAAGTACGCCGACATCATCAAGGCTGGTCACATCAACCAGGACCTGGCTCGTTATGAACTGCGCCGGGTCTGGCATGTGGTCGCGACGCTGAAGGAAGGTCAGCGTCACATCTACGCCAAACGTGACTTCTACATCGACGAAGACACCTGGCAGGCGGCAGTGGTCGACCACTACGACGGTCGCGGGCAACTGTGGCGCGTCGCCGAGGCTCACTCCGAGAACTACTACGACAAGCAAGTGCCGTGGTACGCCCTCGAAACCTTGTACGACCTGCAATCGGGCCGCTACCTGGCACTGGGCATGAAGAACGAAGAGAAGTCGGCGTACAACTTCGGTTTCACCGCCAGCACCGCCGACTTCACTCCGGCCGCGTTGCGTCAGGAAGGCGTTCGCTAAAACGTTGTAACCCCGAGGCCGCATCCTCGAAAAAAACGCCCCGACTGGTTCGGGGCATTTTTTTGGAAGTTCATAAAGAGCGTCGTCCGGTGTGGCTGTCCGGTTTACTGACATTTTTGCTCGTAGTCTTTTTGTAGCCATTTGTAGCAATAACCTTCAATAGCTCTTCGTTTACCGCTAGGCTGCGGACATCTGTAACGCCGCCATCAGTATTTCAAACAAGAGCCGGCCATGACTGATCTGTCCCCACTTCCGGGCCCTRCAAGCGTTGCCGTCGCGGCACTGGACGGGCGTTTTTTCCGGCCTCCGCTGCCCGCCGGCCATGTGCTGCGGCCGCGTCTGTGTGAGCGCTTGAGTGCAGGTCTCGGTGGCAGGCTGTTGCTGGTCAGCGCGCCGGCAGGGTTTGGCAAGAGTTCATTGGCGGTGGAGTTTTGTCAGGGGTTGCCGGATCACTGGCAAAGCCTGTGGCTGGGCTTGAGTCTGCGGGACAGTGATCCCGGCCGTTTTCTTGAGCGCCTGCTCGAAGGTCTTCAGGACTACTTTCCACAACTGGGCAGCCAGGCGTTGGGACTGCTGAAAATGCGCCAACGTCATCAACCGTTCGCCTTTGAAGAGTGGCTGGACGGTTTGCTCGATGAACTGGCCGTGCACCTCTCACCCAACACGCCGCTGCTGTTGGTACTTGATGACTATCATCTGGCCCAGGGCCCGGTGCTCGATCGTTGTCTGCAGTTTTTCCTCAATCATTTACCCGATGGCCTGTTGGTCATGGTCACCAGTCGGCAGCGTCCGGACTGGCATCTGGCACGCCTGCGGCTGTCGCGGCAACTGCTCGAGTTGCATGAGCAGGATCTTCGGTTGACCCATGATGAAGCCCTGAGCCTGCTTGATCGACACAGCATTTCATTGCGTGGCGAGGCGCTGGAGAATTTGATCCAGCGCAGCGAAGGCTGGGTGGCAGGGCTGCGCTTTTGGCTATTGGCGGCCTCCGAGGTGGGCAGCGCTGGTGCATTGCCCCAGTCGTTGTACGGCGGGGAAGGGCTGATTCGCGATTACCTGCTCGAAGAAGTCATCGATTGCCTGCCCGCCGAGGTGCAGTCATTCCTGTACGACACCGCGCCCCAGGAGCGCTTTTGCAGTGAGCTGTGCGATGCGGTGCGCGAAGCCCATGACAGCGCCGAAATCCTGCGTTTCCTGCTGGCGCATCAGGTGTTTCTGGTGCCGTTGGACGAACACGGTCACTGGTATCGCTATCACCACCTTTTTTCCGATCTGTTGCGCAGCCGGCCCACCGCCCAGGCGATGGTGCCGACGGCCAGTTTGCACCTGCGCGCCTGCCGCTGGTTCAACGCCCAAGGGCTACTCGATGAGGCGGTGGAGCAGGCGTTGCGCGCCGGGCATCTGGATGTCGCGGCGAATCTGGTGCAAAACCTTTCTGAAGAGCAACTGCTGGCCGAGCAGAACGTCGGCATGCTGCTGCGCTGGAAAATGGACTTGCCCGATAGTCTGTTAATCAGCACGCCACGGTTGATCGTGCTCTACAGCTGGGCATTGGGGCTGGCCTGTCAACTGGACGCCGCCGAGGAGCTGGCCAGTCACCTGAGCCGCTTCCTGCCGGCGCCGTCGGCTACTGCGCAAAAATCCATGCTGGCGCAATGGCTGGCCCTGAGCGGGATCATTGCCCGGGGGCGAGGCGATCGCGAGCTGACCATGCTCTATTGCACCGAAGCGCTGGATAGCCTGCCGGCCAAACGGTATGGGCAGCGACTGATGTGCCTGTCGACATTGTCCAATCTGGCGATTGCCGACAGCGACCTCTGGCGTGCGAGGGGGTTGAATCGTGAGTCCCTTGAGCTGGCGCAGCGCGTTGGCAATCCGTTGTTCGAGGCCTTGGCTCATTACGACCGCGCCCGGGTATTGCAGGCGCGAGGGGAGATCCTGCGTTCACTGGATGAAGTCCGTCAGGGGCTGCAACGCCTGCAAGGTTTATCCCCACAACGGCTTTATGCGGTGCGCGCGCGCCTGACCTTGTACGAGGGTTTTTTGCTGGCGCTGCGCTTGCAACCCCAGGCCGCACGGGCACGTTTGCAAGCGGGGTTGGGCGAAGCCCGGGCCTGTCGCGATATCAGCGTATTGATCGGCCACTGCGTGATTGCCCGGCTGGAGGGAAACAGCGGCGAATTCGCGAAGGCCTTCGCCGAACTTGCCGAGGCCGAGCGCCTGATGCATGTCTGGGACGTCCCGCCGATTTACTATCTGGCGATGATTACCCTGGTCAAATGTGAACTCTGGCTGGCTCAGGGCCGCACCGATCTGGCCGAAGCCTGGCTTGCGCGCCTGGGCCAGACCTACAACGGCGAGCGCCCGGCTGCACCACCGGAATTCCATCCACAACTGCCGCTGCACATTGAGTTGCAACAGGCGGTGCTGGACATGATGAAGGGCCAGCCCATGCTCGCCGAGGGACGCTTGAACGCGTTGCATGAGCACGGTCAGCGCAGCGGTCGGCAGATGCTCAGCGTGATGGCGCTGAGTCAGAAAGTCATGCTGTTGCTGGTGAGCGGGCGCGAACCCGAGGCCCGTAAGGCGTTGGCCCAGGCTTTGGAGGCGGCCGCCGGAGGTGTCCTGCAACCGTTTGACCGATTACTGGCTGAGAACGCGGACTGGCTGCGCGGGCAACTTCAACTCTGTGCGCCGACGGCCGTTTCGCAGAGCCTTTCGGAAAAACTTCCGGCCCTGGTCTCCCGCCCGATGCTGGAGGCATCGCCTGCTGCGGAACAACTCAGTACGCGTGAACTGGCCGTTCTGCGATTGATCGCACTGGGGTGTTCGAATCAGGAAATCAGTGAGCAGTTGTTCATTTCGCTGCATACCGTTAAAACCCATGCCAGCCATATCAACAGCAAACTTGGGGTAGAGCGCAGGACCCAGGCGGTGGCGCGAGCGAAGGAATTGGGGGTGTTGGTTTAATCGTTCAAGAGCCTTTCACGGTACAAACAAAAAACGCCCCGAACCAGTCGTAATGCTGTTCACTTAAGCATTTGAGTCTCAGCAGGGCTTACTCGAAAATCCGATGCCAGACCTCTGGCATCGGATTTTTTATGTCTGTTCAACAAGACCTGCTCGACCTTGGCGATCTTTCAACTTCTGCGATCTGAGTACCTTTACCCAACATATTCCGGTTGAGTGGGTAGCGTTTGCGCTGGATCTTTCCAGCCAGGCGACCATTCGCCGACGTTGCTTGCCCGCCGATCAAGTGCTTTGGCTGGTACTCGGCATGGCGCTGTTTCGTGACGAGCCGGTTCACGAAGTGGCCAGGCGTTTGAACATTTGTGCCCAAGGCCTGGCCTCTGACCAGCTATTGGCCCGAAGCGGTGTAACCGAAGCGCGTAAGCGGCTCGATGCCTGTCGAGCCTGAATAAAGCCGGCACCCATAGGCACTGGTTGATTCCGGCCAAAAAAAGGCACGGTTTGTGAGGAAGTGGCTCGTTACAACCCGCACGATCGCCTGGTGCGCATGAAGGTCTCACCGCGAGCCAGAGCCCGAAATCCGGGCCTTTCAACGCATTGGGAGGCCCGCGAAGTCAACTATGAAATTCAAAGACAGTTATGACGTCGCTGCCGGCGAACACCTACAGCACCAAAGCCGTGGCTCGGCTTTATCAGGAGCGTTGGGAGATCGAGTTAGGCTTCAGAGACATCAAAAGCTCAATGCAACAGAACGCAGTGACCTTGCGTAGCAAAAAAGTCGACTTGATCTATCAGGAAGTCTGGGGGGCTGTTGCTGGCTTACAACGTGGTTCGTCGGAAAGCCAGTCAGGCGGCAATGGCATTTGGTCGGGCCCCCTCGGACATCCGCTTCAAACCAGCCTGTCAGTACATCGTGGTCCAGCTGATCGTGATGGCAGCAGCCAATCCGATTTCAGCGAGAGGGAGGCGGTTATCAGAGTTAAGGGCAGGTATTGGAGGATTGTTTCTGGATCACCACCCAAGGCCTTCGAGGCCCAGGACGGTGAAAATTTCAAAGACCCGGTTTCCAGTGGATCGTAAGGCTGCTCCACTTAAGTGAACAGCATTACGATCATTGATCGGGGCGTTTTTGTTTGTACATTCCGGCCTGACTGACAGGCCGGAATTTGCGTTTGCGATGAGAACCGTCAGGCAACCAGATCGGTGGCGCTGAAGGTATTGACACCCACCAGCTGGATTTCAAAGTCCGCACCGGCGTTGCCGCTGACATTGCCTGAGAGCACATGGTCGACGAAGCGTATTTGGCCTGCTCCTGTGAAGTCATTGGTACCAATGAAGCTGAAGCCATTGAAGCCATCCTGTAACAGATTGGCATCGAATTTCGACAGGTCGATCTTGTCGCCCTGCTGGCTGCTGAAGTCGGTGATGACATCACTGTTTACCCCTTTGCCCAGCTCGCTGAGCAAATTGAAAACAAACCGGTCGGCGCCAGAGCCGCCCGTGAGGGTGTCTGCGCCCAAACCACCTACCAGTAGGTCATTGCCCGCAGCACCGTCAAGCAGGTCGTTGCCTGCCCCGCCCTGCAAGGTGTTGGCGTAGGCGTTGCCTTGCAGGGTGTTGTTCAGATCGTTGCCGATCACGGTGAAGGTGCCGGCACCGGTGAGGGTGACGTTTTCGACGTTTTGCAGGTTGCTTTGGCTGAGGTCGACGGTGCTGGTGGTCGGGGTCGAGGCGTAGTTGATGTACAGCAGGTCACGGCCCTGGTCGGCCGTTTCCTGCAGTAGCGCCAGTTCGCCGAACTGGTCGAGGGCATAGGTGTCGTCGCCGGCGCCACCGCTCATGGTGTCCAGACCGCCCTGGCCGTTGAGGATGTTGTTGCCGCTGTTGCCGATCAGCACGTTGTTCAGGGCGTTGCCGACCGCGTAGATATTGTCGCTGCCGGTCAGGGTSAGGTTTTCCAGGTTGGCACCGAGGAGCCAGTTGACCGAGGAGCGCACGGTGTCGATTTCGCTCGCCAGGGTGCTGGTTTCGGTGACCACGTCCTTGAGGTTATCGACGCTGTAGGTGTCATTGCCGCTGCCGCCGATCATCACATCGGCACCGGTGCCGCCCTCCAGCACGTTGTTGCCGCTGTTGCCGATCAACACGTTGTTCAGGGCGTTGCCGACCCCGGTGAGGTTGTCGTTGCCGGTGAGGGTCAGGTTCTCGACGTTGTTGCCCAGGG